>JAISEA010000003.1 GCA_031264475.1 Treponema sp.
GACACCGCAGGACGTATGCACACAAAATCCCTCTTGATCGACGAACTAAAGAAAATAGACAGAGTCGTAGAGTCAAAAGCACCCGCCGCTCAATACGTAAAGTGGCTCGCCCTTGACGCGACAACAGGCAGAAACGCGGTGTCCCAAGCCGAAACCTTCAAGAGCGCGGTTGCAGTCAACGCCGCGATTCTCACTAAAACAGACTCAAGCGCCAAGGGAGGCGCGGTTTTCTCCCTCTCCACTGTGCTCAAACTGCCGATTGTCTTCGTGTGCAGTGGAGAAAATTATGGCGATATTGCGCCCTTTAACCCAAAAGCCTATGCAAGAACATTCGTCGGTCTATAAGAAACAGGGGCTTCCCGTAAACCCATTCCTCTGTCCCTTGCTTATTGCGCTATTTACCGTTTCCCCTATGCCCGCGGACGAACCGCAAACAAAACCGCCGTCCTGGGCTGTATGGTACATATCCAACCCCGCGGGCATGGCAGTTTCCCCTTCTCCTTCCCGTTTAGCTGCGTTGCGGCAAAAGAACTGCCTCGCCCTCGCGGTTGTCGCCGCGGATACCCTTCCCCCCGTCCTTGCCGAATATTACAAACCCCAGCTCAAGATAGACTTTCGCACGCTCTTTGAAAACGGCAAGCCTATCAGGGAACAGTGGATTTTCCGCGATGAAAAAGGCAGTAGCTTCGTCGTTGCGGTCGCAGTCGTCGAACAAAACGCCGAGTCGTCTATCGCCTTCATCGAATCTTACAACGAAGACGGCTTTATTGAGGAAGAACGCCTTTTCGACGAGAAAGAAACCCAAATCAAATATTTTTACAAGGGACAGATACTCACGCGAACCGAGACCCGTATATGGGAACAGATAGAGAAGCCGCTGGACGAGGTTCAACCCATCGAGGCGCAGGATGCGGAAGGTGAAACAGCCGAAGTACAGCCCGCGCGGGAAGTGGAGTTTGAAACGGTGGAAACAACGGTCTACACGGATTATTATCGGTATTCAACGTCAGCCTCTCTCCGCGCGGTCGAGCGGGTCTTTCAGAAAGGTAGTCCTGATACAGCGCGATTCCTCGTCGCTTTTCCACCCATCAGATTGCGGCAGGAGATAGACCCCAGCTTCGTCAAGCCCGCGTCCACAAATCATTCTACGTTTCTCGCGGGTGGTGTACCCGCTTCTAATGCGCTTTATACCACTGACACTCGTGGGCGTGTGCTGGCGGAAACCTATCGTGATGAAAAGAGCGGCGCGCTTGTTGAAATGAAAAACATCTGGGTCGGCGATAGGATTTCCGCGGTTGAACAGAAGTTCTTTGAGAAACCCCAAGACGAGGACGAAACCGCCGAAGACGATTTGGAGAAACGTGGGGAAGTTATTGATGAAAAGCGGATTGAGTACGAGTACAATTCCGCAGGCGACCGCGTCTTGGAGAAAGATTACAACAATGGAACGCTTGAACGTACTGTCCAACGGAACGGAGACCGGGAAATTGAAGAGATTTATTTGGAAGGCAAGGTTGTGCTACGTGTTTTTTGGGAAGGAAATAGAAAGATAAAGGAAGAACGAGTTAAATAAGAGAGGTGGTTTATGAAAGAAATGAGAAATACCCATATCATTTGTACTATGGGTCCATCGGTAGATTCGGTTGAACGCGCGCGTTCTCTGATACGAAGCGGCATGAACATGGCGCGGTTCAATTTCTCGCATGGCAGTCATGCAGAACACGCGGAACGAATCGCTATGGTCAGGGAGGCATCTGCGGCTGAAGGCGTACCCATCGCGTTGATCCTAGACACTAAGGGTCCTGAGATCAGAACTGGCGTCGTCAAGGACGGAGGAGAGATTCTCCTTGAGAACGGGGAACGCATAGACGTCATTGCGTCAGCGGACGCGGTTCAACGTTTCGGGGAGGACGGCGTATTCACCCAAAAGGGACGTGTCGTCGTGAGCTATGCGCAACTTGTTGACGACATAAAGGTAGGGGCGCACATCCTCATCGCGGACGGCTTATTGTCGCTCGTAGTAGACACGGTTGACGGTCGTGTGATGAAATGTACCGTATTAGCCGGCGGCGAACTCGGCGCCCGGAAAAACGTCAACATTCTGGGCGTACATACCAGATTACCCGCTATGGGCGAGTACGACAAGGCAGACTTGAAATTCGGGCATGAACAGGACATGGATTTTGTTGCCGCGTCTTTTATACGCAAAGCTTCGGACGTTATTTTAATACAGAAGTACCTTGCGTCCATAGGCTCGGATATGCAGGTCGTCTCCAAGATTGAAGACGACGAAGGGCTTTCTAATATAGAAGAGATCATCCGTGTATCAGCGGGGATTATGGTAGCGCGGGGAGATTTGGGCGTGCAGATACCGCCTGAACAGGTGCCATTGGCGCAAAAACATATCATTGATCTATGCAACCTCGAAGGCAAACCCGTCATAACCGCGACGCAGATGCTCGACTCTATGATACGCAACCCTCGTCCCACGCGCGCGGAAGCCGGCGATGTCGCCAACGCCATACTAGACGGAGCGGATTGTGTAATGCTCTCAGGCGAAACCGCGAATGGCGCGTATCCAGAACTCGCAGTTGAAATGATGGACAAAATAGCCCGCACTGTCGAAGCTTCTACAGCCTACGAAGCGGCTCTTGCCCACCGCAGAGAGCATCGCCCACCAGATTCTGAAATCGGACAAGTGATAGCCCAAGCCGCGGTGCTGACAGCAGACAACATCGACGCCGCGTGCATCATCACCCCGACAATGAGTGGACGTACCGCCCAACTCGTGAGCAAACGCCGCCCACGGCGACCTATCTTAGCGGCTACAAGCAGTGAGAAAGTGCGAAGACGGATACTCTTTTACTGGGGCGTCGCGCCAATAGCCGTACGGAAGGAAGACGACTCTGAAGCCATGATACAAGGAGTCATCGCCGCGGCTATAAAGAGCGGATTCGCTGAAAACGCGGATAAAGTAGTCGTTGTGGCTGGTCTGCCCGTCAATTCACCCATAGCGACAAACACCATCCGTATCCATGTAATAGGAAACATATTAGGACACGGATCAAGAGGATTCGGTCCCCGCGTTACAGGACGCATCCTCAAGGCGTATTCTGCGGAAAACGCCGTGGCGCTCCTCAAAAGCAGGTCCGGTGGAAACGAAATCCTCCTCACCCATACCCTAGACGAGTCTTTTATCCCCATCCTCCGCCTTGTAGACGCGCTTATCCTAGAAGGCGCTTCGGAACTCCCCCGCCAGACCCTCCGCGACGTAAACCCCAGACTCACCTTTATCGGGCAAGTAACAAACGGTATGAAGCTCTTTGAAGACAACCTCATCGTAACAATCGACGGCTACGAGCGCATAATCTACGAAGGGAGTCTGTAAAAGATGATAGATTTTGTCTCGCTTAAAACTGCGCAAACACAGCTTGCAAGGGCGACTCGGGAACAGAAAGACATGGCTCTCAAAGCCGTATGCAGAGCGATAGGCGGACGGCGAGTTTCCATACTTACCGCGAATAAGAGAGACGTAGCGCGGGTTGGCGGCAAGATGAAAGAAAGCCTCATTGACAGATTTTCGCTTAACGACGCGCGTATCGACGATATTATTCAAGGAATAGAGACCATTATCCGTCTCGACGACCCTATCGGCAAGGTATTAGCTGGTTGGCAAACGGCTAACGGTCTCTTCATTGAACGGATAACCGCGCCGATAGGCGTCGTTGCGATCATCTACGAGTCCCGTCCCAATGTTACCGCAGATGCCTTTGCGTTGGCGTATAAAGCCGGTTGCGCGGTACTATTACGTGGGTCGTCCGCCGCGCTTGACTCGAATCGGGCGCTCGTATCCGCGATAAAAGAAGGGCTTGAGGCGGCTGGCGGCGCGGTTCAAGCGGTCGCGCTCGCAGACTCCGTCTCCCGCGACGAGGTTGACGAAATACTCGGAGCGCGAGGCTTTGTGGACGTGGTTCTCCCCCGTGGAGGACGGGAACTCATCCAGCGAGTCGTCCGCAACGCGCGCGTTCCTGTCATTGAGACCGGCGAAGGCAACTGCCACATCTTCGTCGATGCGTCCGCGAACCTAGAAAAAGCCATTTCCATCATAGAAAACGCCAAATTGCAGAAGCCGGGGGCGTGTAATGCGGTAGAGACTCTTCTTGTACATAAAGACATTTCCTCTAAATTCCTACCCTTGCTTGCGGACCGTCTCGCGGGAAGATGCGAATTCCGATGCGATCAGCCTGCATTAAAGGCTATGAACTACGCTCTTTCAGGACTCCTCGTCAAAACGGCTACAGAATCCGATTGGGAGACCGAATTCTTGGACAACGTTCTTGCGATCAGGATTGTCGCGGACTTAGACTCCGCGATAGCCCACGTCAACCGATATAGTACCGGTCATTCGGAGGCAATACTCACCAATGATCTTGCAAATGCGGCGGAATTTTTCAACCGAGTAGATTCAGCGTGCGTGTATATCAACGCATCCACCCGTTTTACAGATGGCGGCGAGTTTGGATTCGGCGCGGAACTCGGCATTAGTACGCAAAAATTCCACGCGCGCGGTCCCATGGGACTCGACGCATTGACGACGATAAAGTACAGAATCGCGGGTGCTGGGCAAGTAAGAAAATAAAGAGTCGCTGTACCAGAAAAGGGATGGGTGCGCCCGCGAAAATACTACCTTAGTCCGAAGTGTTCCGAAAGTTCCTTGAGGTGGCTGGCGATGAAGACCGCGCTGTAAGTGGTAAGCACGACTCCTATGGTAATGCCTATGGGGAGGATGAAAGAAAGCCCCTGACTCACCGCTACCTGCTTGAAATTCATCCCGAAAAATACGCTTGATAAGGAGAAAAGTACGATGACTCCAGTCACAACCCAGCCGCGGAATGACGAGTCGTATTCAAAGTCTTCGGACTCTTCCGTGATTTCTTCTATTTGCCGCATAACGACGTCTTCAATATCAGGAGAAATCGGGAAAAACTGGGTTCTCATAGTCTCTTCGGCAAGGTCTAACTTCCTCGATGCGTCCGCGCAAGAGGGGCAAAAGAGTAGATGCGCGGAAATCGTAATTTTTTCGAGCGTTTGAAAGAAGAATCCTTTTTCTTCTTCTCCCATTGTATCGTAAATTTTGTCAATGACGTGTTTCATATCGTCTCCTGTATTGGAAAAGGAAGTCGGGAGGGAAAACCTATGCGGGCTTTCATCCTCCCTAAACCTCGCCCTGAAAGTCAACAAGTTTCTTTCTCAATATTTTCTTCGCGCGGAATACGTGCGATTTGATGGTATTCACTGGAAACTCCGTGATAATCTCAATTTCTTTGTAGGAACACCCGTAAAAAAAGAACAGGTCTACGCACACGCGGTATCTGCTTGGGAGGTTTTCCACCGCGGACCGAACCGCGTCTTGAGTAAGCCTATGCATGACGCTTTGTTCGGTTTCCTCAGTTGCGCTTACCTCCTCTTCGGCGAGGCTATGGTATTCTTTGTTTCTGTTGACGGCGTTTACCGCGGTATTATAAGCTATTTTGAATAACCATGTGGAGAATCGGGAGCGCCCCTCGAAGTCTTTCAGGCTACGGAATGCTTTTATGAAGACCTCTTGGGTAAAATCCAATGCGTCATCCGCATTATGAAAAAAACTCATGCCCAAAGCGAATACTTTTTGTTCGTACCGCTGGACGAAAATGCGGAATAGCTCTTTATCACCGCCGGTAATTTCAGAAATAAGCAAATATTCATCAAACTTGTCTCCGGCTATCTCCGCATTGGTCTGTTTCATTGTCCCTTTTCAATCTTCTGTTTGACAACGTAATACGCCAATAGCCCTATGCCGATGGTAAGCGGAATAATTCCCCCCAGAAGTCCGAAATTCACGCCTAAAGCGATAGCTAGAAACACCGTTAAGCCCGTCCCTACGCTCGCAAGGAGGAGTCCGGTCAATAGGCTGAAAGATAGGACGTCAAAAACAGTCCTCTTGTATTGCCCCATCTGTATGAGTAGCGATGTCCGTTTGTGGTGCCAGAGCAGGTAGAAAAATACCACCACAGACCCCATCACAATGCCGACGATAGGTATAATTGATACGATAACTTGCGCGGCTGTGGATGTAAACTTGTCCATACGTTATTATAACATGGTTACGTCTTATTTGCAATATAAATAAAGATCATAATCATTAAGGCAGTAGTCGCAATCCCCGCCGCGTGGCGGGCGCGGAAACTCCGCTTCTGACAAGGTCGCGGCGGTTTATCGTGGGATACAGGTTTTTTATCTCGCCTATTATCCGCTGTATTACAAAAGATAATGTTATTATTCTGCTGTTCGGAAGTTTTGTACGATAGTCCTGAACTTTGAGACGATAGTCTGGGACTTCAGGATAACCATCTGGAACTTCGAGACGGCTGTCCGTGCTTTCGAGACGATTATTCGGGATTTCAGGACGACCGTCTGGAACTTCGAGACGGCTTTCTGGGACTTTCGTACCATCGTCCGGAAGATTTGTACCCGCGTCCGGAAAAATTGTACCCGCGTCCGGAAGATTTGTACCCGCGTCCGGAAAAGTTGTACCTGCGTCCGGAAGTTTTGTACCTGCGTCCGGAAGATTTGTACCCGCGTCCGGAAAAGTTGTACCTGCGTCCGGAAGTTTTGTACCTGCGTCCGGAAAAGTTGTACCTACGTCCGGAAGATTTGTACCTGCGTCCGGAAACTTGATTCTGTGGTGTAGCCGCCTTTATCCGAGAGAATGAATGAAAATCTAGATCGACAAATTCTTCCTTCATGCTTACTCAATGCCTTGCGTCTTGACATTTACCGTTGTTTCCTTTTACACTTACGCCATGCAATCTTCCATTTTTATTGTTTTTGAGCTTGTCTCCACAGATCACATCGGGCGGAGTCTATAAGTGATCGGATTAGTTATCTCCTGTTCGCGGGATATTTTCGTTGTTAAGCCAGACGAGGCGGGTGAAACGATTGAATGTCGTATCAAGGGAAAAATTTTGAAAGGCACGGAAACATTCCACAACCCACTCGCGCCGGGGGACAGAGTTGTCTTCAAGATGGACGGATTTGGAGGCGGGCTTGTGCTTGCGCTGGAGAAAAGGCGGAACGTCCTCACCCGCGGCTACTTGGGAGATGGACACAGGCGCAAATGGGGCGGCGCCGACACGCGCGTTAAATCGCAGATATTAGCCGCAAATGTAGACCTTGCCTTGTGCGTCACCAGTCCAGCGTCCCCACCCTTCCGCCCCCGCTTCATAGACAGGTTGTTGGCTCAATCAGATGCGTCCGACGTAGAACCGGTGATCATCCTGAATAAGAGCGACTTAATCCTAGCCGAAGATGTTGAAGCCCGCCTGACGGACTTTTCGCGCATCGGTTACCGCGTCCTGCGCGTGTCCGCAAAAACCGGCTTGGGTATGGACGAACTGCGGAACTTGACAAGCGGCAAGCTGTCCCTGCTTACCGGACAGTCAGGCGTAGGCAAGTCAAGTATCATCAACACGCTTGCCGGTACTAATATCAAAACAAAATCAATAAACGAAAAATATGACCGCGGGGTTCATACGACGACACTCGCAAGCCTCGTCGCCCTGCCAAGCGGGTGGGTGATTGACACTCCGGGCGTGCGGTTTTTCACGCCAGACCGAATTTCCGCGGATCAGCTCGTCTTGTTCATGCGCGAATTCGCCCCGCTCGCAGGACAGTGTTACTTCGGCTTATCCTGCTCCCATACGACTGAACCGGGCTGTAAGATCAGAGAAGTGGTGGAAAACGGCGGTATTCACCCGGACAGATACGAGAGTTTCTTACGTCTGCGCGAGGAACTTCTCTCCGTTTGAAGTAAATCCAAGGCGATGATTCCTCTTTTGCAGAGCGTTTCTTACGATAACTGCTCAAAAGATAGACGCCTCCTCCTCGCCAATGATAAAAATATTCTTGACATTACCCGCATAATAGTTATAAAATGGGTTATGGAGTTATTCAAAATATTCATATCGGCTTTTTTGATAGACAACGTCGTCCTTATGCGATTTCTGGCGCTCTGTCCTTTTATAGGCATGAGCACCGACGAGGATAAGTCTATCGGTATGGGACTCGCCGTAACCTTTGTAACGGTACTCGCTACTTGCGTCACCTGGCCCCTCTACAAGTTCATCCTCGAACCGTTGGGTTTGGAATTCTTACAGATACTCATATTCATACTTGTGATCGCCGCGCTTGTGCAGTTGGTTGAGTTCTACCTAAAGAAGACCGCCCCCACGCTTTACGGGGCGATGGGCATCTATTTCGCGCTCATCACCACGAACTGCGCTATCCTTGCAGTAACATTCGACGTCATCTCAAACGGCTATAGTTTTGTCGAATCGCTCGTCTATGCGCTCGGCGTGGCGCTCGGCTTCCTGCTTTCGCTCATCCTGCTCGCCGGTATCCGCAAACGCCTCCGCACGAGTCCGACGCCCTCTTTCCTGAAAGGCACGCCGATTCTCTTTATTACCGCGGCGCTCTTGTCCTTAGCCTTCACCGGCTTTTCAGGGCTGGTCAAGTAAGTCGGAAATAAGGGTTTATAATTTAAGGAAACAAAATGATAATACTGATTACTGCCATATTCGCGTTTGTTTTAGCGTTTACGCTGGGCTTTGCGCTGGGGTTCTTTAAGAAGGTTTTCGCGGTTGAACAAGACCCGCTTGCCGAGCAGGTACGGGAATGTCTGCCCGGCGCGAACTGCGGCGCGTGCGGATTTCCCGGATGCGACGGATATGCTTCCGCTATTGTCGCCAAAAAAGCGGGCATTGACAAATGTTCTGTGGGTGGACAGCCTGTCGCAGATAAGCTTGCGGCTCTTGTGGGCGGCGGGGCAAAAATGACGCCGGAAGTTGCCGTGCTTGCCTGTCAAGGTTCGGCGGAATGCGCCCCGCTCAAGGGTGAATACACGGGGCTTGAAACGTGTCGGGGCGCGCAAATCTCCCTGTCTGGCATCAAGCTGTGCGCGTGGGGCTGTATTGGATTCGGAGACTGTGTGAAGGTTTGCAAATTCGGGGCGCTCTCGATGGGTGCTCAGGGTTTGCCGGTCATTGACCGCGAAAAATGTACGGGTTGCAAGGTATGCGTCGCCGAGTGTCCGAAAGGCATCATCCGCGCCGTGCCGAAAGACGCCAAGGGCGCCATAGCGCTCTGCTCTAACCGCAACACCATAAAATCCCAAGTAATGAAAACCTGCAAAGTGGGTTGTATAAAGTGCGGTATCTGCGTCAAAGTTTGTCCTAACGATTGCATTGTCCTTGAAGACGGCATTCCCAAAGTGGACTACGCCAAATGTTCATCATGCGGTATGTGTATAACCAAATGCCCCCGCAAAGTAATACAGGCACAGCCTCTTTAATATTAGGAGGGGGCGCGGTTTTCCACAACGGAGGTCGGCTCATGGTTGCCCATGTGGTGCGCCCCTGTCTACGGTCCCCCCCCCCCTGCGGCGGTCTTCCGCCCCCCCCCCCACCCTAATGGTGGCTAAAAGCGCACCGCCCTTTCTTCTAACATCGCGTAGGAACCCTGCTTGTTTAAAGCGCACACTTCGTGTGTTTTAAAGCGTCCTGCTCCGCCCTTCTTCTAACAACGAATAGGTTCCGCTTGCAAAGCAAGCGTAACCGTCAACTCAGTGGAAGCGGCGCCCCCTTTCGGACAACAACCATTGTGAAGTATTGAAACACCCGAAGGGTGCGTCAAGTCAGTGGACGCGGCACACCCTTTCGGACAACAACCATTGTGAAGTATTGAAACACCCGAAGGGTGCGTCAAGTCAGTGGACGCGGCGCACCCTTTCGGACAACAACCCGTGCGAAGTATTGAAACACCCGAAGGGTGCGAAGGGTGGCTAATCCCTGTATTCAATGGGGAAGACCTGCCGATCCCTTGACAGAACCGTGTCTGGAAAGACGGCTTGCGCTTCCTGCAAGAGTCTTTTCAATTCAAAGTCTGCATAGCGAGGACTATAATGAATGAGCGCTAGTTTTTTCACGCGAGCTTGTTTTGCGATAAAGGCGGCTTGTTCTGCGGTCATGTGCCGTTTCTCTACGGCGGTTTCAAGAAGGGCGGACTCGAACATTCCCTCGCACACGAACAAGTCTGAATCCACAACTTCATCGGCGATGGTGGGAAACGCCAAGGTATCTGTTGCGAAGGAGAACTTTCGCCCTGATCGAGGCTGTCCCAGTACCATATCGGGTGTTACACGCGAGCCGTCAGTCGCCTCGACTGTGTCGCCGCTCTGTAGCTTCGCCCAAAGGGGACCCCGTGGCACTCCACGTTCCAGGGCTTTGTCCGGGTGAAACTCGCCGGGGCGCGGGTGTTCTTCAAGCGTGTAGCCGAAACAAGGCTTGGTATGTCGCAACTGAAAAGCCCTTACATGGA
>JAISEA010000086.1 GCA_031264475.1 Treponema sp.
GGCGGCGGCGTAGTTTCATCGCGGTTTTCCAACCGTATCGAAATGACCTTGGTAACGCCAGACTCTTCCATACTCACGCCGAGCAGAGCGCCCGCACACACCATCGTTTTCTTGTTGTGCGTGATGACGATAAACTGACTCGCCCGCCCGAACTCCCGCAGAACCTGTACAAAACGACTCACGTTAGCCTCGTCAAGCGCCGCGTCAATCTCGTCCAAAAGACAGAACGGCGAAGGCTTCACCATGTAGGTAGCAAAGAGCAAGGCGACCGCCGTCATTGATTTCTCGCCGCCAGAGAGCAGACTTATGTTCTCAAGCTTCTTGCCCGGCGGCTGGGCGAAAATCTCAATGCCAGATTCAAGAACATGATGCGGATCAACAAGCCGCAATTCCGCCCGCCCACCGCCAAAAAGACGGCGAAACATATTGTGGAAGTTCTTCTTGATCTTATTGTAAACCATAAGGAAGATTTTAGACGACTCCGCGCGGATTTCCGCCGCGATACTTTCAAGGTCTTCTCGCGCCTTGCTCAAATCCGCCAACTGATTTGACAGAAAGTCAAACCGCTCCTTGGTCTCGGCGAACTCCTCAGGCGCCATGAGGTTCACCGCGCCTAGACTCTTCAACGCATTCCGCGCGCCCCCTAGTTTCTCCCGCAAAATCGGCGCGGGTTCCGTAATCTCAAGTATACGCCCCTCAAACTCGCCAAGGTCACGGGAGTGGGTTTCCCGAAAGTTCTCCGCGATATTCTTGATCTCCATCTCAGATTGCGCCAATTCAAGATGAATCTTCTCCATTGCGGATTGCACCCGTGAAAGGTCCGCGGTTTTCTCTTTTATCGCGTCCTGTGCGCCAGCAATTTCACCGTTACGTTGCTTCAGATCAGCCTCCAGCTCTTCCAATTCCTTTGTGAGTCTGACCCCTTTGTCTTCAATCTCCGCCAGCTCTTGTTCCGCGTCTGAAATGCGCTCCACGATTTCGTCTAAACGCCTGCGAGTAAGGAAAAGCTCGTCCCGTATGCCTTTAAGACGGGATTCTTGACCCGCAAGCTCTCGGCGGATGAGCCGCGCCTGTTCCTCGCCCGCGTGAGCTTGGGCGGACATACGCGCCTGACTCACCCGCAAATCCTGCAAAGTAGCGCGGTATTCGCTGATCTTCGCGCCTAAGCCTTTGTTTTCCGCCCTTGCCTCTACAATACGCCCCTGCGCTTGTTCTATGTCTTCTTTTGCGCCTCGAATTTTCGCGTCCAGCATCCGTTTTTTGGTAATAATGCCTTCTGGCGCAAGAAAGTCATCCAAAAATGTGGGCGTAGACTGACGGTAACTGATAAAAAGGTCCCGTGCCTTCGCCACATCCACCGAAAGCAATTGCCTGCGTTCCGCCGTGTCTTTATCAAAACCGTTAAGCGCGGTCTCAATCCGCGTAAACGCCTCCATGAGGGCGGCTTCGTTTATCTTCCGTTCGGTCGCCGAATAACCCGCGTCTTTCAAGCCTTTGTCCAGAGCCGCGACAATGTCGTCAGTGATCTCCTCTAATTCTCTCTCAAGACCAGCGATCTTTTGCCTGAATTGCCCGATTTCCACCTCTTTATGATGGATAGTCTGCTCGTTTTCATTGACTTGTGAACCGGTAAGCGCGATGTTTTCCTCAAAAGCGTGAATATTATCCTTTATATCCGTAGTTTTCTTTCGTAAGTCCCGAACGGTGTCGTCCTGTCCCTCGGCGTCCTCGGATAACTCCTCAATCTTTGTCTGAACCTGTCGTTCCTGCGACTCGTTTTGTGCGATCTTTGCCTTGCTTTCGTTTCGTTGTTCCACGTAGAGGCGGGCTTCTTTCTCTTTAGCGTTCTTTTCAACTGCGAGTTTTATGATTTCTTTCTGGTAGTCGACGAGTTTTGCCTCCATAGTATTCACGGTATCCATGCTTTCTTCGAGGCGTTTAGTCATTGTGTCAAGTTCTGACTTGAGTGTGTCTCGTTCTTCGGCGTGGCGGCGCAAGGTTTCGGCGCGTTCGTCTTTTTCGTTCTTGAATTGTTTAAGGCGGAGGAGTTGGACGTCAACTTCGAGATGAAAGACAGTGTCTTTGAGGGAGCGGTATTTGGCGGTTTTATCTGCTTGGGTTTTGAGGTTATCGTAAGCGCGTTGGACTTCGCCTAGAATGCCTTGGACTTGCCGTATATTTTCCTCGGTTCGGGTGATTTTCTGTTCTGCTTCGCGGCTTTGTATCTTGAATTTGGTGATTCCGGCGGCTTCTTCAAACAGGTAGCGTCTTTCGTCAGGCTTTGAGGATAAGACTTGGTCTATTTTGCCTTGTTCCATGACGGAGTAGGCGGCTTTTCCGACGCCTGTTCCCCAGAAGAGTTCGCGGACGTTTTTTAATTTGACGTTTTGGGAGTTGATGGAGTATTGGCTATCGCCGGAACGGAAGAGTCTGCGTTTGATTTGCACTTCTGGTGCGTCTATGGGGAGGATATTTGCTTCGTTTACGATGGTGAGGATGACTTCGGCGACGTTTAGTGGTTTTCTGCTTTCGGTGCCATTGAAGATAACGTCTTCCATTTTTTCGGCGCGCATGGCTACGGACCTCTGTTCGCCTAAAACCCATTTTATAGCGTCTACTACGTTTGATTTGCCGCATCCGTTTGGTCCGAGCAAGGCGCTTATGCCGTCAGAAAACTCGATTCTGGTACGGTCTGCGAATGACTTAAATCCGAATATATCAAGGCTTTTAAGAAACATGGCGTATTATAGCACAGGTGAAGGCTGTTAAGCAACTTCCTTAATGTATTTGTATATCCAATTCGCCTCCACATATATTGACTATCCGTTCCAACGTCTTAATAGTAGGATTGGATTTACGTGGGTTTTCCAAACGTTGATACGCCTGATACGAAATCCCCAGACGCTTCGCAATATCCGTTTGGCTTTGCGAACCGCGAAGTTTACGAAGTTGTAAAGCGATGACAATGTGGTTAGCGACAGATACCGGATAACCTTTTTGGAATGAAGGCGCTGGAATATCCCTGCCGTGAGCGACATCGGACTCAAGGCACCCGTCCAATGCCTCTTTAGCCATCGCAAGGGCTTCCTCACGACTAAAACCTCCGGTAACAATATTAGTCATATCAGGGAATTGTGCTATGAATATATCGTCATCTTTAACAATAGTGCAATAATAAATCATACGTTTCTCCTATTTTACACCTGCTTCTTTAAGAATTATTTTTGCGAGCGACCCCATGTCTTTGTTGCCGTGAAAAGGGACTGGTATTGGACGGCTTGCTCCATCTTTTTTGAATATATGATGCGAACCGTTTATCCGGTCGAGAACCCAGCCGCTCTGTTGCAGTTTGTTCATGACTTGCTTTGCCGTCATAATATAAATTATACAACTTATTCATTGTATTTGTCAATAGCCTTACTAATCTCACCAAACTACCCTAATAATGTTTATAGTGTATAGATAAAACTACCTATACAGCAGGAAAAGTACAGGCAGAGAGCGGCTACCCTCTAACATTTATAATGTCTCACTTTTCCTCTATAAAAAAGATTGTTTTTCTCTAATCTTTTCAAAAATCTGTATCACAGTGATTTTCTTTTCATGGCTTGCCTCTGTTTCAACTTGACTAGCAAGTATGGCGTTAGCAGTGGCGTTGACGGCTTTTTTGTTGGGTGATGTTAGTCTCCGGAATTCGTTTATGCCGTGGGAACGGGAAGAGTTGATCGATACGTATTTCATACCGAAGGAATGGCGGCCGGGATTTAAGCGGGAGATAGTAAAGACACGAGGGCGAGGTCTTGCGCGGAAGGTAGTTAAGGCATAGTTCCACGTCTGGAGAATCTACGAGCAGGCACGCGCGCGGCGTTTGCGCACGGATAGGGCGTGTTAGTAAAAATCGTGTATAAAACACAGAAAAAACACTTGCATTTTTCTTGTACTTGTTTCATAATATAAGGGAAACATTAGTATGATTTAAACATGAAGAAGATACAAAAGAGCTTTCAATTGAAGCCGTCGATTGTACGGGGTAAGAAACGGTATCTATGCGGCGTCGCCACCGGGTTAAAACAGGACGCGCATGGCGAGCGTATGAGCGGCACCTGTATCCGTTCCATTATCCGTCAGTCCCGGGAGAAAGACGTCCTGCTCTTTCCCGACGAACACGGTATTCGGGAGAGTGAGGACATCGGTATTCTGCATAACTTGAA
>JAISEA010000023.1 GCA_031264475.1 Treponema sp.
AGCGTCAGGGCGCGAGGGCTAGGCGCGGTGTCGAGCGGGTGGTGTCAGAGGCGTTGGGACGGCGGCTCACAGTTCGGTGTCAGACACGAAGGCGGCGGCGTGGTGTCAGGCACGGGGCAGGGCATGGTACGAGGGCTGGGCGCGGATGTCAGGCGGGCGGTGGTGTCAGGCATCAGGGGCTGTGGCGCGGGTGTCAGGCACAGGGCGGAGTCAGGGCGCGAGGGCTAGGCGCGGAGGGCAGGCACGGGGCGGAGGCAGGACACGAGGGCTAGGCGCGGTGTCGAGCGGGTGGTGTCAGAGGCGTTGGGACGGCGGCTCACAGTTCGGTGTCAGACACGAAGGCGGCGGCGTGGTGTCAGACGTGGGTTGGGGGTGGCGGAATACCCGTCGAAGGCGGGTATGAAGACAGGGGGCGCACCACAAGGGCGCCTGTGTGCCGCCCTCCGCTTAGGGGAAACCGCGCCCCCCTCCTCATATTTATTATTTACTTAATTTTCCACACTCTTCGGGTGTTTTAAAGCGTCCTGCCCCGCCTCTTCTTCTAACAACGAGCAGGTTCCGCTTGCAAAGCAAGCGTAACCGTCAAGTCAGTGGAAGCGGCGCCCCCTTTCGGACAATAACCCGTTGTGAAGTATTCAATCACCCGAAGGGTGCGAAAGGTGTAGGAGATTTTCGAGACGGCACTCGGATTTTGCTTCCACAACGCGCAGTTTCTCCATAGCTTGGGCGATTGCTTTGACGCGCTTTGCCCACGCCGCCTTTGACGATCTCGGTTTCGTGTATTTCTTGGTTGCAATAGATTTGGGTTTGAAAGCCGCGTCGCTTTCGAGCGAAAGGAACAGCGGCGCATAAACCGCAACAACGTCAAACGCTTCTTTGTTAAACCATACGACATCGTTAAAGACATTCACGCCCAAGAGCTGGCGGAAGTCTTCCTCGTGGTAGTTTTCCATGATGATTTGCGACAAGCCGTCGGGAAATGAATCGCTGGGAGTACGGACAAGCACGGCTTTCATCAGCGCAACAATGCGGCGCACGTCGTTATTAACGCCCGCCTTGACAAGGACATCCCGCAGTTTGCGATCAAGTTGCCAATACTCGACAAGCGCAGTCGCGTCAGCGCCAGAACAGCCGCCCAAAAGCGCGCGGAGCGAAGACAAAACCCCGTATCCCAAAGCAAAAGGTAAATCCTCCACAGTCGGCGTGGATAGTTTGAACAAACGCCGTAAATACTCCGCAAATTCTTCCCATACGGTAAACGGATCCATAACTTTATATGGATAGTACGACGCGGTCTTGAACGGCTCGTAATACCCATCCGCGCCAACTATGAAACGTTGCGCCTTAATTAAAAAGTCTATAACAGGCTCTTCGAGCGAATCAATGTATTGCTCTGTGATATTCGCGGCGCCTTCCGCGGTTACGGCTGATTTACTCCGCGAGAATGTATCCGCCAAGTTCTTAACGTGTTCTTCAGAGAAGATCACCGTAAACGGCTTGTAAAGTTCCGCAAGGAAAATATCTTGGAATGCGACTTCAAGGTCAGTCACCCCAGCGCCGTTCAATTCATTGCATATACGCGACCATTTGCCGTCCTCATCTTGAATCGCGTGTATGTCAAGATACACCTGCGCCTCATAGCCTTTCAATATGACGAAGAAACCCCGCTCGTAGAGTTCTTTGACGGAACGCACGAACCATAGTCCTGAACGTTGTTCGTGGAATAGTACGAAGTCTCCGTCCAGCGCCAGCGCTTGTCCCAACGTGTCTCGCTTGGTTCCACCGTCTTTAAGCGGGATGTTAGCGCAGCTTCTATATATCCAGCCCGCGGCTTCATAGTAGGAGTTGTTGTAAAAGATGAGCGAGCGTTCATCGCCGAAACGGTTTGAATAGGCGAATACGTTTTCGTTCACCGCGCCGCCAGATGCGTAGAGGTCAAAGAGGCAGAAGTTTTCGCTACCAGAGAAGAGCATACGCCGTTTCATCAAGGGGAAGATTTCGCGCTCGTGCCGATCAACAAACCACTGATCTGGTTTTTCATCGCGGTACGCGCGGCGGTATTCCATACCGTATTTTTCCTCAAACCCCTCGATTTGTCCGTGCCCGAACATCGGCAGACCGGGCATGGTAACCATCAGCGTGCATATCCCGAAATACTTGTCGCCTTTACCGAATTGCGCGACCGCAGTCTCTTCGTCAGGGTTATTCATGAAGTTGACGAATCGTTTAAGCACTTCCGGGTCAAATTCAAGCGTGTTCTTGATTGAAGAGCGGTATTTGTCGTTTTCTTCTTTTTTAAGCATATTCATAAAAGCGGAGTTGTAGACGCGGTGCATTCCGAGCGTGCGTACGAAGTAGCCTTCCATCATCCAGAAGGCTTCGGCGAGGAGTAGGGTATTTGGCGCTTCAACCGCGCAACGATCAACCACTTCACGCCAGAATTCATTGGGGATTCTGTGGTTGAATTCGTCGTCAGTCATAGAGCCATATTCGGCGCGTGAAGCTATATCGCCGCCGCGTCCGGGTTCAGGGTACCAGAGGCGTTGTATGTGCCGTTTGGCTAGGGTCATCGCGGCATCGAACCGCACAATGGGGAATTGTTGGCACACCTTGATAACCGCGCTTATCACCGCTTCACGAGCTGTGGGGTTTAGAAAGTCGATCTGTGCGGTATCGTTCCACGGCATAGACGTGCCGTCATTACCGTGGTAGATGTAGCGCGTCTGTCCGGTGTGGTTGTTGATATGTTTGAATACGACAGCCGCATCGCTTCGGGTAAAGTAGTGTTCTTCAATTTGTACTGTTATATCTTCCCGTCCCGAAAGATTGCCACAGTTGTAACTGTAGGACGGGAAGGGGGGATGGTCTAATTGCAGGAAACGGTCGGGGTATTCCATGACCCAGCGGGAATCGACGCCTGTGTGGTTCGGCACCATATCCGCGCCGAGTCTGATCCCACGATGAGAGCATCGCTCACGAAGGTTGTACAGGGCGTCCCACCCGCCGAGTTCACCCGCGATGTCGTAATCGTAGAGGCTGTAGGCGCTGGCGGCTGCTTCTGGATTGCCTGTCCATTGCTTGATGGTCTTGCTGGCTTTGCTTCGTTCCCACAAGCCGATGAGCCATAGTCCGGTGAACCCGTGCCGTGAAAGCTCGTCTAGTTCCTCATCGGGAATCTGGTCGAGACGGGTGATTTCTCTGTTGTACTTTTGGGAGAGTTGGTAGAGCCACACGAGGGACGACTTCGCTATAAGCACGGTACGGGGCATCCAATCCTGATCAGGGCTGAATTTCTCATACTCGTTGTCGCGGTGTCCAAAAGATATAACCTCCGCGGGACCGGGCGCCCCGCCCCACGAGGGTTTTTCCTCTTCTTTGATGATGTCCATACCGACCAAGAGCCGCCTCATAAACTTCTTGAGAACAAGCCCCCATTGGCGGCGCATGAAATCGAGCTGTCCACTCAAAGAATCCGGGGAAGCGAGGGCTGGAGCGCGAAGTAAGTCCCACAAGTTCTGCCCGTCAGAACCGAAGACAGGCAGGGCTTTCAGATGTTTCTCCAATTCTTCAACCGCGCTGTCATAGACGGCTTGCGTTTCCATAGAGAGGGGCTTGTCGTCAAACATGAACAGAAAAGGCTTGAACGCGGGGTTGATATTGGCAAGCGCCAGCAGGAGAATCTCTTCGAGCGACATGATGGAATGACTGGCACCCGCTTCTGAGGCTTGCAAGTAAGCTTCAACATCGGTTTCTTTTGTATAAACCTTCTTCGGCGGGAAACGCTTGCAGAATTTATGTAATAACTCGGCGGTTTGCTCTTGACCCAAGGTTTTGTTGAGGCGCGCAAGCGCCGTATCAAATATATTCGGCTGAACCTGTTCGCGGTAGAGTTCCACCATATAGTGCATAGCCTCGTCGATGAATCCCATTGCATTGAGCTGTCCGCTTTTGATTTCATAACCTTTTTCGTTCAATTTCTGGGCGAGGGCGCGCGTTTGTGGAAAATCCGCGCATATTACATTACCTGTGAGAGAAAACAAGCCGCTTTCAAGCGCGCACTCGTTCCGCACCTCGTTGCAAATATGGAATTCCATAGTTGGGTTCTGTATTTGCCGTATTTCATCGTTACTTTCAAAAGTTGTCAGGGTAATTTTTAGTTTCATCTGTAGTTTCCTTATATGTAATAATTAGACTTCAAAGTTTAAAGCCTAGACTACGAAGTTTAAAGCCTAGACTATGAAGTCTAAAGTCTAGACTATGAAGTTTAATTCCTAGACTACGAAGTTTAATTTCTAGACTATGAAGTCTAAAGCCTAGACTACGAAGTTTAAATCTCAGACTATGAAGTCTAAAGCCTAGACTACAAAGTCTAAATCCTAGACTATGAAGTCTAAATCTCAGACTACGAAGTTTAATTTCTAGACTTCATAGTCTAAAGCCCACTTATTAAAACCATGTTTCTTGACAAAGGCGGGGACGCTTGAACCGCACAGTTTCATGCGCAGGACGGGAACGATTAGCCGAACCGCGTCGCCGCCTTTTGTTTATATAATATATACTAAACGCCAAAAGAGCAAGCGGGAAAAAATAGAAAGCCGACGCCAAATTCATATTTGCTTTACTTCCGCTAGTTCTCTGACCGCGTGAATGAGTTCCTCGTCCTTGGCGATTTCCGTAATAGACGCGGGCAGGCGGTATGTCCAATTAAACTCGTTCACGGAACCGGGCACGTTAATCCTTTCTAATTTTGGATCAGGCGCGTAGTAACGCTGTGAAAGGTGGAGAATGTCTTGTATTTGGAATACGCGGAACACAGACGTGGCAGACGCGGCTTTTTTCAGGACGATTTTTGCGATGCCGGGATTATAAACAGGCGGCAGAGCGGGCTTTCCCAAGAAAGCGCTGAACACATCCTGTTCCACTTCGTTATCCCACCATTCACGCGCGGTGGAACTATCATGCACCGCGACCGTGCAAACGCTCAATTCAGGATAATCCTCTAATGGTATGAACGGCGAGCCTTCTTCGTCCCATTCACGCGCCCAACGTATGACACGAAGCCCCAAAATCTGGAGTTTACCAAGCGTCTTTGGCACACAATCCGGCACCTCGCCCAAATCTTCGGCGCACGGGAGCATGGACGCGGATTCTTTCAGCATAGTCAGGAGTTTCCTGCCCTGCGTCTCCCACGCCTTTTCGGACGCTACATTCTGCCGCTCGATGAGTACGTCTAGTTTATCCTTCTGTTCGTCAGAGAGGCTATTATAAGCCCGCGTGTCGCGGTAGAACCAAAGCGGAGAATACTTATTCTTCTCATATTCCTGCAATGTACGGTTTCTCCACGCCCAAATCAAGTAATCCTGCGCAAACGGGTGTAAATTTTTAGCAACAATGTCTTTTTCACCCTTGATGTTGTCGGTGAACCACCAAAGTTCCTCGTTATTGATGCGTTGGAGGCAGGATGTAAAGACTTTTTCTGCGGATTGCCGAATAGTTTCGTAGTCGATATTGCCGTCCGCGTCTTTCAACCCTTCGAGGGAACGCCATACTTCGCTGGTGGGGATATGTGGACAAGAAAGCCAGCGAATCTGCCCCCCGTCGAAGCCGAGCAGTTCCAAGTCTTTACGAGTGATCGGTTTATACGGGATAAACCTGCCCATAAGCGAAGAAGAGGACAAATCCTTTTGCGCAGAAGCCCATATACGGAAAAAGCCCAAGACGTGATCGATTCGGTAAGCTTTATAGTATTTTCCTGCGGCTTTGAGGCGATTTTTCCACCACTCATAGTCGTCTTTCGCCAATTTTTGCCAATTATAGACCGGAAATCCCCAATTTTGACCGTTGGGGCTGTACATATCGGGCGGCGCGCCCGCAGACAGGTTTATATGGAAGTATTCGGGATAAGCCCATACGTCGCAGGAGTCGTCGTTTATGAGGATGGGAAGATCGCCTTCGAGGATAATCCCCGCGTCAGCTACCGCTTGTGCGGCTTGGGCGAACTGGGTGTCAAGCGCTTCTTGTATCCAGACCCAGAAGATGTGATCCGCACGGAGGCTTTCGTCACTCCAAAACGCCTCTATTTGTTCTTTGGTAACTTGTTGGTATTTTGGCTCCCATTCCTTCCAGCTTTTCTGTTCATTTACTTCTTTCAGGCGTCTGAACACCGCGTAAGATTTGACCCAGGGGTTTTCTTCTATCCATTTCGCAAGTTCTCCCCCTTCCGCGCTTTTAATAATACTCTCTTCATTAGTCGCGTAGATTTCTTTAAGCAAACCGAGCTTTGCGCGGAGTATCCGTTGATGTGAAAAACGGGGTTGTTTTTCTTCCGATGCAAACGTCTCTTTGATTTTTTTGGAATAAGACGCGGCGACTGGAATATCTCCGATTCTCACGTAAAGCGGATGTAGAGCAAACGCCGAAAGCGCACTGTACGGCGAACTTTCAAACCCCGTATCATTCACGGGCAGTAATTGAATAAGACCAATGCCCATATCTTTTGCCAAGGACGCGAATTCCTTAAGATCAGGAAACTCTCCCACGCCCAAGCTTTTTTCTCCACGAAGCGCCCCGATAGGAACGACAACGCCTATTCTTCTATCCATAAAATAGCCTCCTTATCTACATCTTGTAGATTTCCCGTGCATTCCACGGTTTTAAAAAAAGTATAGCTTGAATAAGGTTAAAACGCAAGCTATTATTAAAGAATCTTTGCGTTTTATTAACGTCTCAAGGGTTATGGAAGGATTTACAGACTTACGGAAGGACGTCTGACACCGAGTCGGCTCATAAGCTGGTGGGGCGATGGAGCCGGTGATACAAATTCCTCAACATCCTCTCCGCCGTTTGTTCCACAATCCATGACTTCACCGGATTCTTGACGAGACTGCAAAGCTCAATCCCAGACTACAAAGTTCAACAACAAGGATTTAAACTCTAACAACAAGGATTTAAACTTCAACAACAAGGATTTAAAGCTTAACAACTAGTTGTTAAAGCTTAACAACTAGAATTCAAAGCTTAACAACTAGAATTCAAAGTTCAACAACTAGGATTTAAACTTCAGTAACTAGGATTTAAACTCTAACAACTAGAATTCAAAGTTCAACAACTAGTTGTTAAAGCTTAAATCCTAGAATTCAAAGCTCAACAACTAGTTGTTAAAGCTTGATAACTAGACTTCAGGGTTTAACTTTTAGACTTCAGAGTCATATTATAGACAAGAGGGGGTATAAAAAATACCTGTCTTCTTTCGGGCAAGCGTGGATATTCCTCTTGCTCTGAAAGCCATATTGCCGACTACGTAAGAAAGCTTGCTCCGCGAGTTATATTTTCTACCATATAGAGTGTCTGGCACCGCTTGCTCGGCTTCGTGATAATATCTGAAGGTGCCAGACACCGCTTGCTTGCCTTCATGATAATATCTAAAAGTGCCAGGCACCGCTGACTTGCCTTCGTGATAATATCTGAAGGTGCCAGACACCGCTTGCCCGGCTTCGTAATAATTGATCGTAATTTCACAAAACAATTACTGAAAATTACAGGGATTCTCCTCTATCCTAGTATTAGGAATTCTAGCTACTCACGGCTTAACTTGTTAAGGCGGAGTTTGAGCGTTATCTATTATGGAAAGAACAGGAGGTTCCATAGGTATGAAGAAGATTTTATTTATCTTATTAGCTGTTTCAACCGCGATTTCGGCGTGTCGGGACGCGGAGCCGGTAATCACAGGTCCTATTGAGACAGGCGTGCGTATAAGCGTTGGACACGGCGAGCGCACCGTTGTGCCTGACGTGAGCGGTTTGTATTACACGTTGGACTTGACTACTACAGGAAAGGAGCCGGTAGTAGAGGTTATCGCGGAGTCGGAGACGTCAAAGACGGTGAATCTTACGCCCGGCGTGTGGAGTTTGGACATTGAAGGCTACCTTTGCGAGACAGACGCGGAAGATGGACAGGTTACGCCGGTAGTACGGGGTAATGTCGGAAATATCACGGTGCTGGGCGGCAACATAACAGACGTAACCGTGCCGTTAGAAGCCGCGGAGCCGTCAGCGGGCAAGGGCGCTTTGGACTACGAGGTCTATTTCCCCGCATCGGTGGATAATGCCGAACTGACCCTTACCCTCTACGGCGGCGGTGTGGATATAGTGTATGATCTCACGCTCGGTTACGGGGAGGGGGGTAATATAGGGTCTATAGAGCTTGACGCCGGCTATTATCGCTTAGCCATAGCTCTGGACGACGGAGACAAACAAGTCAGGCAGAGAGACATCGTCCATATTGTAGACAAACTTGCGACGACTGCTGTTTATACTTATACGGCTGACAGCTTTGCGGAGCCGCAAGAAGAGGGCGATGAAGGCGATGATCCGCTTGCCCTCGGCGTGAATATCCTTGATTATGACGGCTGGTTCAATGCCGCGTATATTACGTGGGAACCGTTGGACGCCGCCGAAACATACGAAGTTCATTACAAGAAATCAAACGAGTCCGCTTATGTTAAGGCGGATGCTCCTCTTATACGCAACTACGGCGCGTATTACCGGGCTGACGTTATGGGAATAGTCGCGGGTTCTTACGACTTAAAGGTACGCCCTGTCTTCGACGAAGAGGCGCAAATCATAGCGCTTGACGAAGAGCGCGTTGTGAACGTGCAGTCCCACGACCGAAGCGGCTACGCCTTTGCGAACAACAAGGTCCCCGGCGCGTATACTATGGACGGCGCTCCTAAGCCTAACGCGAGGATCATCTATGTTACCGACCAGAACAAGGACACGATCAGTCTCGGCGTGAACGTAGACGGCAAGGGCGATAAAACGCAGACAGGCATACAGAACATCCTCGACGGGCATAAGAAGGGCAACGAGTCCCGCCCGCTTATCGTCAGGCTCATCGGACAGATCAAGAGCGGCACATGGACTTCTAGTTACGCGGGCGATATGATGTTTGAAACCAAGAACGACACTGACACCTATATCACGCTGGAAGGCGTGGGCGAAGACGCGACCGCGGACGGCTGGGGCGTGCGCATGAAGAACGCCTCTAATATTGAAATAAGCAACATAGGCTTCATGAATACCGCCGCGTCAGAAGGAGACGACGTTGGGCTTCAGCAGAAGAATTACTATATATGGGTTCACAACTGCGATCTCTTCTACGGCAAAGCCGGCGGCGACTCGGATCAGGCTAAAGGAGACGGCGCGATGGACGCTAAAGGGTCTACGTACGTCACCTTCTCCTATAACCACTTCTGGGATAACGGCAAGACACATCTGCTAGGAAACAAGGAAACTGGTCCTGACGGCGGCGCTGGACTGCTTACACTTCACCACAATTGGTACGACCATTCCGACAGCCGTCATCCCCGTGTGCGGGTTCACCAAGTCCACGTATACAACAACTACTACGACGGCATCGCCAAATACGGCGTGGGTGCGGCGGTTGACTCTACGATCTTCGTGGAAAGCAACTACTTCCGCGCGACCAAATACCCCATGCTGATCTCTATGCAGGGTTCGGACGTGTGGGACGGCGCTAAACAGCAGAACGATTACACGAATAAGCCGACTTTCTCAAAAGAAGACGGCGGTTTCATCAAAGCCTACAACAACTCCATTGACACCACGGTATCATCTTTCCGCTTCGTAGCCTATGGCGCGAGCGGTTATCCAGCCGCGGTTGATACAACCGTTGACTTTGACGCATACGTCGTGGAAAACCGCAACGATACAGTGCCTTCGTCGGTAAAGGCTGATAAGGGCGGGCATACCTACAACAACTTTGACACGGCGGCTGGCTTCTATACCTACACCGCGGATACGCCTGAGCAAGCCAAAGACAAAGTCATCCAATACGCGGGGCGTATGGGCGGCGGAGACTTCAAATGGACCTTTACCCAAGCGGACGACTCAAGCTCTGACGTAAACAAAGCCTTGCAGACCGCGCTTACTTCCTATACTACGACCCTCGTCTCTGCACAAGGCGGCAACGGCGGCGGTGAAGGCGGAAGCGGCGAAAGTGGCGGTGGCACAGGCGAAGGCGGCGGCGGCACAGGCGAAGGCGGCGGTGGGATCAGCGAAGACAGCATAACGTGCGACTTTACAGGGAGGGCTAATTCCAACCCCGCGGTGTTCACTATCACAGGAAATTACAGCAATGGCAAGGGAAGCGCTACCGTCAATGGAACGAGTTACACCGATTGTCTGAAGATGGAAAGTAGTACGAACATCTCGTTTACCACGACAGAGACCATGACTTTGACCTTGTATTTCGAGAACCAGAAGTCGCCTGAAACAGGCAAGAAGGTTAAGATTGACGGGGACAACCAGACGACCGATACTAACGCGAAAGTTACTGTATCCCTTGCCGCTGGGTCTCACACGATAACGAAAGGGGATGGTATCAATCTCTTTTTCATAGAGCTAACCAAATAGGAGGAGACGTAAATGTTAGGAAAAGCTATAACAAAGATTGTTTCGGTTCTTATCGTGTCGGCATTTCTGATGGGAATGTTGGCTTGCGAGGAGAGCGGGGGAGGCGGTGGAGCCGTCGCTCCTAATCTGACGGCGCTTGACGCGCTTATCAATGAAGCAGACCAGCTTGCCAATGAGACTATGACTGCGGACTCCGCAGACAAGGTTCCCGTGGGTAAGTATTGGTCCTCCCAAGAAGCCAAAGACGCTTTTAGAAAGTCCATTGCTCAGGCTATCAGAGGTAGGCAAGCAACGGGAAGCACACAGGCGACTATAGAGGAGGCGAGACAAGCCTTGGAGCAAGCTGTCGCGGCGTTTGAAGCCGAAAGACAACAGGGAACCAAGGTAGAAGTAGTGAATAAGACCGCGTTGAACACGGCTATAACCACGGCGAATGGCGCCAAGAGCGGTATCAACGTCGCGGCGTCTGCTGACGAGGTTCCGAAGGAAGTAAGGTTTGTAACGCAGGCTGTCATGGACGCGCTGAACGCCGCGATTGCGGATGCGCAGGCAATAGCCGAGAAAGCGGACGCGACGCAGGCTGAAGTTGACGCGCAAGTAACCGCGTTGAATAGCGCAGTTAGTACCTTTAACGCCGCAAAAGCCCTTGGGACGAATGAGACGATACAGAGCGCGGATAAGACCGCGTTGACTACAGCTATCACCACGGCGAACAGCGCCAAGAGCGGGATTACCGTTGGGGCGTCTGCCGATGCGGTTGCGTCAGGGGTAAGGTTCGTAACCCAGACTGTTATGGACGCGCTGGACGCCGCGATTGCTACGGCTGAAGCTATAGCCCAGAAAGCGGGCGCGACGCAGGCTGAAGTTGACGCGCAGGTAACCGTGTTGAACAACGCAGTCAGTACCTTTAACGCCGCAAAGCAGACGGGCGCCAAGGCGGTTGACAAGAGTGCGCTGACTGGGGCTATAACCGCGGCGGATGGCGCTAAGAGCGGTATCAACGTTGCGGCGTCTGCTGACGAGGTTCCGTTAGGAATAGCGTTTGTAACACAGGCTGTCATGGACGCGCTGAACGCGGCGATTACCGCGGCTGAAGCCATAGCCCAGAAAGCGGGCGCGACGCAGGCTGAAGTTGACGCGCAGGTAATCGTGTTAAACAGCGCGGTTACCACCTTTAACGCCGCGAAAGGCACGGGGACGAATGAGACGATACAGAGCGCGAATAAGACCGCGTTGACTGGGGCTATAACTGCGGCGAATAGCGCTAAGAGCGGGATCGTCGTAGGAACGTCTGCTGGCGAGGTTGCGTCAGGAGCGCCGTTTGTAACGCAGACCGTCATGGACGCGCTGAATGCCGCGATCACCGCGGCTCAGGCAATAGTCCAGCAAGCGGGCGCGACCCAAGCCCAAGTTGACGCGCAGGTAACCGCCTTGAACAACGCGGTCAGTACGTTTACCGCCGCGAAACAGACAGGCGCCAAGATCGATACTCCCGTGGTAGATAAGGGCGCATTGACTGCGGCTATAGCCGCGGCGGGTAATGCCAAGAACGGGATTACCGTTGCGGCGACCGCTGGTGAAGTTGCGTTAGGGGTGGACTTTGTAACACAGGCTGTCATGGACGCGCTGAACGCGGCGATTACCGCGGCTCAGGCAATAGCCGATAAAGCAGACGCGACTCAAGCCCAAGTTGACGCGCAGGTAACCGCCTTGAACAACGCGGTCAGTACGTTTAACACCGCGAAAGGCATCGGGACGAATGAGACGATACAGGACGCGGATAAGACTGCGTTGACTGAGTCTATAGCCGCGGCGGATAACGCCAAGAGCGGGATCGTCGTAGGAACGTCTGCTGACGAGGTTGCGTCAGGAGTGCCGTTTGTAACGCAGACCGTCATGGACGCGCTTAACGCCGCGATTGCGGACGCACAGGCAATAGCCGATAAAGCAGACGCGACGCAGGCTGAAGTCAACGCGCAGGTAATCGCCTTGAACAACGCGGTTACCACCTTTAACGACGCGAAACAGACGGGTACTAATACCGATACGCCCGTAGTGGATAAGACCGCGTTGACTGGGGCTATAACTGCGGCGAATAGCGCCAAGAGCGGGATCGTCGTAGGAACGTCTGCTGGCGAGGTTGCGTCAGGAGTGGCGTTTGTAACGCAGGCTGTCATGGACGCGCTTGATGGCGCGATTGCGGACGCTCAGGCAATAGTCCAGCAAGCGGGCGCGACCCAAGCCCAAGTTGACGCGCAGGTAAGCGCCTTGAACAACGCGGTCAGTACGTTTACCGCCGCGAAACAGACAGGCGCCAATGCTGACGCGCCCGCGCTCCTCATATTCAACCAAGGCAGTCCCGCGGCGGGAACCACTACGGCTGTACCCGCCTTAAACGGCGCGAATAGGCTCGTGTTCAGCAATACCAATCCAGAGGCTCAATTTCCCAACGACGCGACCCTTGTAGCGGGCAATACGGTCGTCTACCTCAATACGCCAATGGAAGGGGCGTTTACCTTCAGCGCCAGAGTTAAGATAACCGCGCGAAACACACAGTCTTACGGCGGGGCAAGCGGCGTTATCTTCGGCGCCTTAGCGAACCCCGCGCAGATAAGCGAAACAGCCCCGCTCTACCCCGTGCGCTTCGTAGGCGCGCGCATGGGAACCGATGGCGTGAAGCGCTTGTACCGCTCAACCTCCGCCGCCGCCAACGGCGCGACCGGCACTACGTATGACGGCTATTGGGACGAGGAATTCATCCTGAAAGTGGAACGCACGTCCAGCCAATACACGCTTGGCTTCTACAACAGCAAAGACGTGTCTGACGCCAAAGGCACATGGACAGCGAGTAGCGGCATGATAGCAGACCTAGTCGTGAGCGCACCGGTTTATCCGGGGTTAATCATCGGCGCTGTGGATGTGGAGGTATCCAATATCAGCATTACAGCGGGCGGGCAGACTGTCTTTAGCACACCAGCTACGACTGCAAGTCCTTGGGCGGCGAAGAGCGTTACCGTTTCAACAAGCAACCCGATAGGCGCGGGGGACGGCTATGATTACCAGAGCATCGCCGCTGACTTCCCGCCAGCAGGCGTGCCGCTCATCGCAACCGTTGAACCGACCAATGCGGATAACCTAGCTGTAACTTGGTCTATAAGCGCTGGCGGCGCGAACGCTTCCGTTACGCAGGCGGGCGTGGTAACGATTAACAGTATTACAGACAGCACGGACATAACCGTCAAAGCCGCTAGTAGCGTTGCGAGTATTTACGGCGAGTTCAAGTTCCACATCACAAAGGACGCGCCGCAAGTAACAGGCGTAACGGTCAGCGGGACTGACAACGTTATGGTGGGTAAGAGCGCCGCGTTCACCGCTGAGGTAGCGCCCGCAATGTTGTCGCAAGAAGTTACCTGGCGTGTCGCAAACGGGACGGGACAGGCGACCATAGCCGCGGGCGGCGTGTTAAGCGCGACCAAGGCTGGCGCCGTAACCGTCTATGCAAAGTCAGTCGCCCAAGGCGCAGGCGGCGATGGCGTGGAATCCGCTGGCTACCCGGTTACCATTACCCCCTATGAGCGCCTAGCATGGTGGAACTTCCAGACGTTGCCTACAGGGTGGACGGAAAACAGCAACTACAGCGGTAGCAACACCACATACCGCGATGTGAATGATGAACTAGACATGGTATTTCTCGGATCGCGGGGTCAGAAGGTGGAAACAACGGCGGGAGCGCCTGCGGGGAGTTCGTTCTCCAACGGTCGCCATACGTCCGGCGGAACGGGCGACTTTGCTACTATTAGTGAGGTGCAAGGTCCGTTTACTATCATCTTGAACTACGCTTCTAATAACGACAATGCGCGGCGTCCAGCGGTCAAAGTCAATGGGACTCTATACGATGGGGGTGAGCTTTCTGGTGGTGGAACTGATCCTAAGACGTACATCTACACCTATACTGGAACCGACAAGGTTACCGTTACACTGACCAATGGCAACAGTAGCAACCCTGGCTCTATCTATGACGTTATCATCAAGGACCCTAGTTCCGATCTGCCGATAATCGTGAGCTTCACAGACAAGGGCGCGGGCGCGTTCAACCAAGGCGACTTCACCCTTTCCCGCTCAGGCGCCGGCGGCAACGCCAAAACAAAGAGCGTAAGTCTCGCGGGCTCGTGGGACAGCGTAGAGTGGTTTATCGACGGCAAGTCCAAAGGCACGGGCAACAGCGTTTACATAAACTCGACGAACTACACGCTCGGAGGACATACGTTGGAGGTAGAGGTAACCAAAGACGGAGTCCCCTGGTCAAAGGGAGCGAAGTTTACCGTAACCAATTAAGAAAGGCGGCGCAAGGGGCGCGTAGAGGCGGCGGCGTCTGACACCTGCTCGGACAGGCAAGAACAATGAGCAGAGAGCAGTGAGTAATGAGCAATGAATAATGAGCAGTGAGCAGAGAGCAAAGAGGAAAGATGAGATGTGCGGCGGTGTTACTTTGCTAACTGCTAACTACTAACTGCTACTTGTTATTAACCGAGCGGTTGGGAGTGGCTTAACCGAGCGGTTTCGAGTGGCTTAACCGAGCGGTGTCAAGTGTCTTAACCGAGCGGTTTCAAGTGACTTCACCGAGCGGAGTCAAGTGTCAAAAAAGAGAAGTTAGATCTGAATATAACAAGTCTGAACAACAGACACCAACACTAAGCGGCTATTG
>JAISEA010000028.1 GCA_031264475.1 Treponema sp.
TACTGAAGAAGTGAAGATACCCATCTTGCCATGGACGCCGCCGCCAGATCAGCAAATTACCGTGCACAACGACCTTTTGATCGACGTACTCGATTACAAAGACAGTTCTTTGAAAGATATACCCATCTGGGTAGCCGCGTATTATAATGGAGAGAATATTGAAAGTATGCCCCAATATAGCGACAAATACCTTTTTATCAACAGGCAAACCGGTAACAGACTCAACGTTCTTGGACAATTCTCCATTGAGAAAGATTTTCCCTTGTTAATCGCAAGCCGTGTTCAGAACGCGCTGATTCACGATCTTAATACCTATCCAGACGCGGTATACGGCGCTTTCTTTGAAGAAACAGTTAAGGCTTTTTACGATGCGAAGTTCGAGGGCGTTCTCAAAGAGGACGATTTTTGGATAAAACGCCAGATTACGCGGGAGGACGAGACCCGTGGTGAAGTATTTGACTTTTTAACAATGGTGTCAGTTGACAGAAGACTTCTCGCCTCCCAGATAAATACCCTACTATCCAGCGTGAATCCGTCCAAGAAAACCACGAATGACCAAGCGACTGCGGTTACGTACATTAAAAATAATTTTCTCAATAATTTCTGACAGCCGTAAGGACAGCTTCCTCTCACCGTATAAATACGATGAGAGGAACGTGGGGGCTACCGTGCGACTTATTGTTTCGTCAGCTTTAGAAGTCCCAGCCCAGACGTGTCCTGATATGAGCTACCCGATAAATCGTTCCACATAGCGACGCTTTGGCGGGCGCCTTGAGCTGAAGCGCCGTTGATTTGCGCGTCAAAGCCGATGACGTCTCCTTCTTTTGCGGTTATGGTCCGAAGCGGTATTTTGAGACTGACGGTGTAACTTCTACCGGAGACGTTTGCCCATGACTCAAAGCCTTCAGATATGGATGCGGGGTTAAAGGTCGCTTCGTTGTCAAAATTTACCCGATATTGACCGTCGTCTTTTTCATAGAAAGGCGTCTTTCCGTTGTTTTCGTCAATGAACACTTCTACGGAATCTTGTTCATAAGCGTTTTGATTTGCCTTGTTCATTTCCGCGTTATTGACATTCACCAACACGTAAAGGCTGTTTTCATCCCAAAGGACTTTTGCGGTACCGGACGCGCCCTGCCACGCCATAAGATAGCTGTCTATAGGAATTGCGGGCGCTTGAGACCATGCGGTTGTGTCCGTTAGGTTCGGCGTGCCATAGACAGCCTCGGACTGTTTCGCTTCTTTTGCTTCTACATCCACCTTGTTTTCCGCGATGAATTTGTCTGGATCTAGCGCCGCGAAGAAAGCGGGTTTAGGGCTGAGGTTGCCGTCGAACATGGTTGGGCAAGCTTCCTTGCGCCAACTAGAGCTGTCGTCAATTCCCCACATAGTAACGCGCCCAATATGATCAGCGTATTGCTTGAACACGTTGAAAAGCGCGGCATAGACGAGTCCCTGCGTTATCTTCTGGGCATCGGTCTGTTTGCCTCCTTCGCCGCTCTGTATGTCGAGTTCTGTGATACTCACTTCCACGCCGAGGGAGATGAATCGTTGCAGGGAATTTTCCACATTCGCGGGATTGGTATGAGAACTATAATGTCCTTGCATACCGATGCCGTCGACGAGCGGTCTACCGTTTACGTCTGGGTTTCTTTCGTTGATGTCCTTTACCATGTTGTAGACTGCGGTTGCCTTGTTTGTGTTGTCGAGGTTGTAGTCGTTGTAGTAGAGTTTGGCGGCGGGGTCAGCCTCGCGCGCGGCTTTGAAGACGATTTCCACATAATCCGCACCGATAGCTGTTAGCCAGGGGCTTTGGCGGAGGCTTGCCTTCCAGTCTGCTGGATTAGCGGGATTGTCCGCGACAGCTTCGTTGAGCACGTCCCACGAGATGACTCTATCCTTGAAATGTTCCGCGACTGTTTTCGCGTGGGTGGTGAGGTTAGCGACAGCCTCGTCGCGGGGGACGCCTTCGTTCATCCACGTGGGGGACTGTTGGTGCCACGCCAGCGTATGCCCATGAACTTTGAGTCCCTGGGAGAGCGCCTTGTTGACAATGGCATCCGCGTCGTCAAAGGTGAATACGCCCTTTGTCTTCTGTAGGTATTGGGGTTTCATGTCGTTTTCCGCGGTGGCGATGTTATGGTGGGTCGTCAGGATATTGTAAAGCGAGTCGTCCATATTCGCTCCTTTTACGATATTACCGATGAGAAAATAGTCCGCATAAGCATCCTTTAGAGTCTGTGTTTTCTGCATGACCGCTTCCTTTTCCTTCGCGCATCCGCTTGTCAAGAGCGCCGCGAGCAGGCATAAAATGATTTTTTTTAGCATAGAATACTCCTTGCTTTAGATTTGTTAGCGCATGAATGTACTTTTGTTGCTAACAGGCTTTCGTTATGTTATTGTAGCGAAAATAACCAATTTAGTCCAGACTTTATAATCATAGTCCGTAACACCCAAAGGGTGTTAAATACTTCACAGGGGTGTTGTTTGTTGTTAGGAAGGCAGGCACAGCCTGTTGGACGACTTCACAATGGGTGTTGTTAGAAAGGTAGCGCCGCTCTGGCTCCGGACAAGCGAAGCGAAGTCGTACAGGCATAATCAGGAGGGGGGCGCGTCTTTCCCTAAACGGAGGACGGCACACAGACACCCTTGTGGTGCGCCCCCCTGTCTCCAGACCCCTTCGGGGTCTTCCGCCACCCCCCAACCCGCACGGTGCGACGCGGTGTCTGACACCACCGCCCCAAATAACAAAGAGCAGGAGACCTGCGCTTCGATACCTCTTTCTACTCTTTGCTCGCCCGTCTTCCTTTACTCATTGCTCATTACTATTTCCTCCGAGTCTGACACCGCCGCGCCCCGTAAAAGGCTTGATCTTTCTACGTTTGCCCTATACTATATAGATGAAAGACGGAGTTGAAGTATGCTATACCAAACAAGACTTTATACAAGCATACTCACGAAGGCGGCGTAGCCCGTCCATGCGCTCTGTTTGAACAAATATCTCTATGGAGGAGTGTATATTTATGGATATAAATTTAGAAACAAAAATCGCGGCAATGTTGGATGCTTACCCATTGCTGGAAACGACGTTGGTGGAGGTATCTCCCCTGTTTGCCAATCTGAAAAACCCTATTCTGCGAAATACGGTCGCTAAGGTGACTAGTCTTCAGCATGCCGCGAAAAAGGCTGGTATTTCCCCGGATGAAATGCTACAGGTAGTACGCAAAGCGGCTGGTCTCAGTGAAAATGTAACTAAAGTGGAGGTATGAGGAATGAAGCGGACGGTTGTTAAAATTGACGAAATCCTCTGTAACGGGTGTGGTCTCTGTGTGGACGGGTGCCATGAAGGGGCATTGCAATTGATTGACGGGAAGGCGCGTATCATCAACGAAACCTTTTGTGACGGATTAGGGGCGTGTATCGGCGAATGTCCGGTAGGGGCGATACAGACTGAAGAAAAAGAAGCCGAATCGTATGATGAGTATGCCGTAATGGAGAAACTTGTCTCAAAAGGTGAGAAAACCATTAAGGCTCATTTGCTCCATCTGAAAGAGCATAATGAAATCGTATATGTTAAGCAGGGTTTGCAGTACCTTGAAGAACATAATATAAAAATTGATACGCAAGCCATTAAAAACGCCGGTGGGTGTCCCGGAAGCATGGCTGTATCCTTTAAACGCTCCGATAATTCGGATAATGAGATAGGTTCTCAATTATCCCACTGGCCGATTCAGTTACATTTATTGAATCCTCAGGCATCTTATTTTAAGGATGCGGATATGATCCTTGCGGCTGATTGTTCTTCCTATGCGTTTGGCAATTTTCACAACCGCTTCTTGAAGAATCATACGCTTGCTATCGCGTGTCCCAAATTAGACAGTGATAAAGAAGAGTATGTGGAAAAAATAACAACAATGGTTGATATTGCCAATATCAATACGCTTATGGTTGTTATCATGGAAGTTCCTTGTTGCGGAGGATTATTACAGTTGGCGCAACAGGCGGTTAAGAACGCTAAGCGAAAAATCCCCATAAAAAAGATAGTAGTTGGGATAAAAGGGGATATATTAAAAGAAGAATGGATATGATAAATATCAGGAGGGGAGGCGCGTCTTTCCCTAAACGGAGGACGGCACACAGACGCCCTTGTGGTGCGCCCCCCTGTCTCCAGCCCGCTTGCGCGGTCTTCCGCCACCCCCCAACCCGCACGGTGCGACGCGGTGTCTGACACTATTGCCCCCGACACCATCACTGTCCCCGACACAGTGTCTGACACCACCGCCACTGCCCCCGACACTACCACTACCCTCGACATGGTGTCTGACACCACCGCCCCCACCCAAATAACAAAGAGCAGGAGACCCGCGCTTCGATACCTCTTTCTACTCTTTGCTCGCCCATCTTCCTTTACTCATTACTAACTGTTCATTACTCATTATTCTTCTTCCTTTGCTCATTACTCTTGGAGGTTCAAAAGTTATACTGTAGATGTCTGCGATTATAATCGGAGGTTCAGAAGTTATACTGTAGATGTTTGCGGTTATAATCGGAGATTCAGAAATTATACTGTAGATGTTTGCGATTATAATCGGAATGTTAGAAGTTATACTGTAGATGTCTGCGATTATAATCGGAAGGTTAGAAGTTATACTGTAGATGTCTACGATTATAATCAGAGGTTCAGAAGTTATACTGTAGATGTCTGCGATTATAATCGGAGGTTTAGAAGTTATAACGTAAGTGGTTGACAGTATGACGCGGAAAGGTTATACTATAATGGTAATTGACTTTTTTATGAGAGGTAGTCGCTATCTTTTATGGAAAAGGCTCAAATTTTATCATTAGGAAGGTGTTTTTATGCCAAATTCTGACTATATCATAGCCGCCGATGCCGCTTTTCTTGAGTGGGTGAAGCATTTACTCGGCTATGTCTTACAAAACTTTGCAATATGGAATATTCCAAGCCCGCAGACAACCCTTGTCCCCCTCGCGACCGAGTTTGATACCGCTTATGAAGCGTGCAAAAGCCCAAACAGAGGGAAAATTGATACTCAAAAGAAGCACGACGCCCGTAAAAAACTAGAAAAAGAACTCCGTATCTATAACAAGGCGTACCTGCTGTACAATCCAGCGGTCAGCGACAATGATCGCAC
>JAISEA010000038.1 GCA_031264475.1 Treponema sp.
AAAGACCGCCTCATGCGCCGAAACATCAACTTGTAAACGCGCTTCACGATAACGAATAGTGAAACGGTAATGCGTCCACGCGGACGGAATACTCGGATTAAACGCCAAAGTCTCCCCATCACTCCGCAAGCCCCCAAAACCATAGACGATATTTACCCATGCCGCGGCTATACTCGTCGTATGCAAGCCTTCGCCCGTGTTACGGTTGTAGTTGTCCAAATCCATTCTGGTGGCAAACCCAAAAAACTGAAAAGCCTCTTCGCGCTTACCCAATTCAGACGCAAAGATAGAGTGTATCGACGGAGATAGACTCGACTCGTGTATACAGCGTGGTTCATATAGCTCGTAGTTTGCTTTCTTTACCTCAAGAGAAAAGCCCTGACTGAATAGAAAAAGAAACATAAGCACGTCTGGCTGTTTGAGCATATCAAAACGATAAATACGGTCGTAAGACCAATGACTGTAAAGCGGAAAATCCCCTACAGGAATGGCGTGAACATCAAGATGCGGTAGCGTAAAATAACCCTCATGCTGTTCAAACAGTTTAGTCTCTTCGTTAAAAAGAATGATCATCTTTTCCGCGTCCGTTCTAAACGTTTCTCGTTCTTCCTCCGTCAAAGCAGTCTTTTCTACTAACGCTTGGTAAAGCGTGAGAGCCGTCTTTTTCATATCCGAAAGAACAGATAGCGTGTATTCAAAGGTCTTCTTTGCCATGAAGTTCGTGTAGCAATTGTTGTTGACCATCATATGAAATTCATCTGGACCCATAACGGCGTAGAAACCAAACCCGCTATGGTCAGCGTTCCACGCGCCTCTGCTTGCGAGGAAACGGCTTATCTCGACGAGCATTTCAACGCCGTGAGTGAAAAGAAAGTCCTTGTCCCCACTGACGGTTGCATAGTGCCTGACGCCGTAAGCTACTGCGGTCGAAGGCTGGAACTGGAGGCTTGCGTGTTGCCAGAGTGCGCAAGCCTCCTCGCCATTTAACGTGGCGATGGGGTAACACGCGCCGGTACAGTCGAGCTGTTTCGCCCGTGCCTTTGCCGCGTCCAAGCCAGCGTATCGGTATTCGAGGAGGTTCTTCGCGGCTTTGAGGCTAGAGAAGAGGAAAAACGGCAGGCAATACGTCTCCGTGTCCCAGAACGTATGCCCATTGTAAGCTTCGCCGGTTAAGCCTTTTGCCCCGATGTTATTTAACGGATCAGCGCCGTGGTAGGTCTGGCGCATTTGGAATATACAGAAACGGATGCCTTGTTGATTCATCTCGTCCCCTTCAATTACAATGTCGTTGGTTTGCCACACTGTTTCCCAATATGCTGACTGTGTAGCAAGGGCTTGGGCGAATGTTTTATCGGTGCGGTCGCGCAAAGCCCTCCAACAATCCGCAAAGACGGTTTCAGGGTCTATGCCGTTCTTTTTCTCAACGTGGTTGTAGATGTGTTTTTCAACAAAAGTCTCGGTACCGGGCTCCAGAGAAAAGGTAAACCGAAACCCTACTGCCTTATCGAGTTCTAGCCTTTCTATAGAAGACTGGTGTCCTGCCGAGTAGGTGAAGCCAGAGAAAAGGCGTTGTTCAGAGTCGCCTGAGGTTTTTGCCTGAACCGCGGCGCCTTTTTCAAACCACGCTTGTTTTTCCACTTCCCAATATTGTTTGCCGTTTCCGTGAACCGTATCAAAGGTGTTTGCAAGCTTGATTTCAAGGGAAACCGCGGCTTTTGCTTTGTTGTCAAGGGAGACGATGATCTTCTGATAGGCTGTCTTATCCATGCCGACTAGTCGTAGGAAGGTTAGTCTCACCCTTCCCCACTGGGTTAGCCAATCAAAATGTCGGGTCAACAAGCCGTTTTTCATGTTGAGTTCACGCCTGAAGTTGGCTATGGGACAAGCGTCTATGTCGAGAGTTTGTCCGTTGACCGAGATTTTTGTCCAGAGCCAATCAGCCGCGTTTACCATGAAGTGGGTTTTGGAGACGATGCCTTTATAGACAACGTCTGGTAGAGGCTCTTTGACATAGACGCCGTTAAAGTAACAGCCCCGCAGAGAGGGCGCGTTCACGCCTTCTTCGGCGTAGCCGCGCGCGCCCATGTACTCATTACCGAGTGAGAAGATGGACTCTGATACAAGGTTCTTATCCTTATGCCAACCATCTTCGATGATTCTCCACGGATCGCATAGGAGGTATGTGTCCGCGTATTTTGTCGCCATTGTGTTATCCTTTTATCCTTTGATTCCGCTTTGTATTGAAACTTGGGTTATCTGTCTTTGGAACGCGAAGAAGAGGACTACGGGCGGCAGAACCGCGAATACGATGCTTCTTAAAATATCCACATCGTTAGCTCTACTTGTTCTGAATTGGAAGAGGCGTACCATGACGGTTTCGAGCGGCGTATTTTTGAGGGTAAGGTAGGGCAGGAGGAAGTCTGACCAAGCGGCGTTTACTGCGTACATGACGACCACCATGATGATAGCCTGACTCAGGGGGACTGCGATTTTGTGGAATATGGCTAAGTCAGATGCGCCGTCTATTTTTGCGGCTTCTATGAGTGATTGGGGGAGCGCGTCAAAGAAGTTTTTGAATAGTACGACGTAGAAGGCGTTAGCGCCCATGCTGAACCATAGTGGGATGAAGGAGCCGGTGAGTCCTAGGCGGGCTATGTTTATAAATAAGGGGACGATGCTTGTTGTCGCTGGTATCAGGAGCGCCCACATTACGAGCATATAGACGACTTTATGACCTTTGGGCTTGATCTTTGATAAGGCGTAGCCGAGCAAGCCGTTGAATAAGACGGCGCATACTACGCTACCGAGTACTGAGATGAGGGAGTTGACGTAGTAGCGTGCGAAGTGTAGTTGGTTCCATGTTATCAAGTAATTGTTGAAGTTGAATTTTGATGGTAATACCGTTGGCTCGCGTACAAACTCGCGTATTTCTTTAAAGCCTTGGAGGATGACCCATACGAGCGGCGCGGCGCATAGGAGCGCGGCGAGTATGGCGACGATGACGACGAAGCGGTAGACAACGCGTACGCTCCGTGTTTTAAAGTCAAATTCCCTGATAACGCCGTTATTTGATTTAATCCCTGTCTTTTTTTTCATGGTTCTATCCTTCTTGTGGTTTGTTCAGCTTGAAATACAGCGCGGTGAGGGCGACGAGGATGAGGCTAATGATGACGGAGACGGCGGAAGCCCGCGGGTAGTTAAACTGTTCAAAAGCGAATTTGAATACTAATTGCATGATAGAGATAGATGCGTTGTTTGGACCTCCGTTTGTCATGACGAGGGGTTCGTAGAGTATTTGGAACACGGCGATTATCTGGAGGATCAGGAGGGTACGGGCGAGGTTGTAGATACAAGGAATGGTGATATAGCGGATACGTTTCCAGACGCCTGCGCCTTCGATGACAGCCGCCTCGTAGAGTTCTGGGTCGACGCCTTGAAGTCCTGCGATGTAGAGTAAGGTAGTTGCGCCTGCGCCTTTCCATGTGAGGGTCAGCACGATGAGGGGGATGGTCAATTTTGGGTTTGTGAGCCAGGGTTGTGCGCCTATGCCGATATTATGGAGGAGAATGTTGAGGATACCGGTATCTCCGGGGTTGAAGATGTACTTCCACATGAGAACCATAGCCACGCCGGGGATGATGTTGGGTATATAGATACACATTTTGAAGAATGATTTACCGCGTCTTATTTCGTTGATGAGAATGGCGAGGGCTATGGGGATGAGGAAGCCGATCACGAGGGACCAGAAGGTATAAGCAAAGGTGTTGCGCAAGGATGGGAGGAAGTCGGGGTGTTGAAACACGTCCGCGTAGTTTTTAAGACCAGTGAATTGGACGAGTCGCATACCGTTTGCTCTGAATAGGGAGATTCTGACGCTTTCAATGAGCGGTTCCCAGACGAAAAAGAGAAAGAGCGCGACAGACGGAGCCATGATGAGCCAACCAGATAGGTTTTTTCGCAGTTCTTGACGTAAGGGTTTGATATTATTCTTCATATATTATTTTCTCTCCCCCAAAGGGGGTTTACTAACTTCACAACGGGCGTTATAAGAAAGGGGTTGCCGCTTCCACTGACAGGACGGAACCACGCTTGCAAGCGGGGTTCCTACTCGTTGTTAGGGGTAGCGCATATTCAAGGTTAGGAGGGGGGCGCGTCTTTCCCTAAACGTGATTGGCACACAGACGCCCCTGTGGTGCGCCCCCGTCTCCGGTTCCCCCCTGCGGGGGGCTTCCGCCACCCCCCACCCACACGGTGGGTTTCAATACTTCACACGGGGCGTACTACGAAAGGGGTAGCCGCTTCCACTGTCCTGACGGTTACGCTTGTAAACAAGCGGAACCTATTCTTGGTCCGAAAGCGTCCCCCCACTCTTCGGGTGGGGGGACGAAGTGTGCGCCTATTGGTTATCTAAAATCCTCTGGAAATTCGCTTGTGCGGTATCCAACAACGCCTTAACGTCGGCGTTTCTATCGGTAACGACTGCTTGGAGTACTTTAGTTAGTTCTGCGTAAAGGTCTTGTGCCGCGTATTCCTCGGTTTTGAGGTTGGACGATTTAGAGACCATTGTGTAGTAATCGTTATAGAGGCGCATATCGACGTTGATGTATTTGTCTATAGCGGTTTGTTGGGCTTTGAGAAAATCCGGGTCTGTCCATGCTGGAAAGGTTGGGATGACGGGTACGCCTTCGTTGCGGCGCATTTGGGCGTCTGCTTCCAAGCCTGCGATAGACTCTGGGGTTACCACGGGGGCTTTACCCATGATTTCGAGGTAGCGAAGGGCGGCTTGAACCTCGGCTGAGGTAGCGTTTGCGGCGAACATATAGGGAGTACCGCCCATGAGGGAGAACTGACCGCGTGGACCTGAGGGCAGGGGAGCGAGCGCCAAGTCTCTGACAGGAAGTCCGTTAGCCATGGTTGGTTGATTGACAGCGTCTTGGGCGGCGATGTACATAGCGGCTTTGCCGGTGCCGATAGCTTGGAAACCGCTTGACCAATCTTCGCTTGTGGGGTCGGCTGTGAGAACGTCGTACTTCCATTTGAGGTCTTTGACGTAACTCATAGCGGCGATAGCTTCGGGTGAATTGACTTGGGCGATCCACTTGCCGTTTCTCTGGGCTGTAAATTGGGCGCCGAAGCCCCATGCGATATTGGTAAAGTGCCATCCGCCCGCGTTGTCTCGCGCGAGAAGGCAGAAGCCGGAGCTACCGGTTTTTTCCTTGATTGTCTGGGCGGTAGTTGCGAGTTCGTCCCACGTTTTGGGGTAGAGGGGAACGCCGTTACCGTCTACGAGACCAGCTTCGCGGAAAAGCTCCACGTTCAGCATGAGACCCAGGGCGTATGCGTCGCGTGGTATGCCGTAGATTTTGCCGTTTTGAGACAAGAGGGCGAGGATAGACGGGTTCATTTTCTTGTCCCAACCGAGGGCTTTGACTTCTGCGGTGATGTCTTTGACGAAACTGCCGTTGATGAGCTTCTGTGGTTCGGTGTACCACGTTTCAAATATGGTAGGCGTTTGACCTGCTTCAGCCATGGGGACAAACGTATCGGTAGCGTAGCGGTATTGGGCTGGCGCTATGGTACTATCTGGATACTTCGCGTTGAACTCGGTTATCCATTTTTGATGTTGGGCGATTTCGCCGGCGAGGGTATCTTCGGGATAGATACCTAATTTCACGGTTACTTTGCCTGACGACTTGTCGTTGTTACCGCTGGCAAAAGCCGCGACCGACAAACACACCATTGCCACACTGAGTGCAATGATTTTTTTCATACAAACCTCCTCTATTTGCTCCAAAACCCGCCCGTCTAACATAACGGCAGGGCTTCCAGAACAAATATCGACTTAAAAGATTTAACGTTAAATGAATTATACAATCAATCTCACCGAGTTGTCAACAATTATTTTTATTTTTTTGATAAAAATTTCCCCATGATACATAGAACGACTCATTTGATACCTATAATGAATCGTAGGTTATCAAATTATTCCGAATGAATAGTTACTTTATTTTTAAAAATGCTTTTTCTCCCCTTGCAATAGAGGCGTTATCTTTGTATTATGAATAACCAAGGCGTTATGAGCGTTTGCGGGAAATTTCTTTCAAACGACTCGGAGAATTTATAATTCATAAATAACAGTGACGAGGCAAAAATATGATAGTTCACAGGAACAGCGTTATCACAGAGGAATAGGGAGTCGGCGGCGTTGGGACGTAATATTTCTTGAAATTATTAAGCTTTACCCATGAACAAGCGCTTTACCCTCTTCTCAATTCCGCTTGACTTGTTGTATTATCATACTTTCTATCATCTCTAAATAATGAATTAGTAAAGACGTCTTTATAGAAATTTTAAGGAGTTAAATATGGTCATTTTAACGCTTAATTGCGGGTCGTCGTCCGCAAAGTATCAGGTTTACGATTGGGAAAACAAAGACGTTTTAGCGGTCGGGATCGTGGAAAAAGTTACCTTTGACGGGTCATTCATCAAGCACAAGGCAAAAGGCAAGGAAGAATTCTTCCTTCAACAAAACTGCCCCACGCATACAGACGCGGTCAACCTTATCATCAAGACCCTTACTGACAAGGAACACGGCGTCATCAGCGACATGGGCGTCATCAAGGCGGTTGGACACCGCGTGCTCCACGGCGGAGACAAGTTCACTAAGAGCGTCATCGTTGACGATGCGGCGATGTCCGCGTTCAACGAGGTCAAAGACCTGGGTCCCCTTCACAATCCCGCGAATATCATGGGCATTGAAGCCGCGAAAAAGGTTCTGCCCCATGTGCCCCAGTGCGCCGTTATGGACACGGCGTGGCACCAAACCATGCCTCCGTCCTCGTTTATGTACGCGATTCCCTATGAATGGTATGAAAAATACGGGGTTCGTCGATATGGTTTCCATGGCACGAGCTTTCTCTATACCGCCAAACGCGCCGCGGTTCTCTTGAACAAGAAGCCTTCGGAGACTAACTTGATCATCTGTCATATTGGCAACGGGTCGTCCGTATGCGCGGTCAAGGACGGCTGTTCCTTTGACACGAGTATGGGTATTACGCCGCTCGAAGGGCTGGTAATGGGTACGCGCTCTGGGGATGCGGACATGGCGATGCCGTTTTATGTGATGCGGAAGACAGGCATGAGCGCCGCGGAGATGGAGAGCGCCTTGAATAAGAAAGCGGGCTTGCTCGGCATTACAGGGCAGTTCGCGGACCGCCGTGATATTCAGAAAGCTGTGGAACAGGGCGACAAGCGGGCTGAATTAGCGCAAGACATGGAGGCGCACCGCGTCAAGAAGTACATTGGCGCGTACATGGCGGTGCTTGGGCGGGTCGACGCCCTTGTCTTAACCGCGGGCGTGGGTGAATTCGCCCACTTCATGCGGGAAAAGATGCTTCGCGGGCTCGAAGGATTAGGTATCGTCTATGATCCAGCTAAGAACGAGCTTGTCCATACGCGCAATGCGGAGACTTGCATCTCGGCGGATTCCTCCAAAATCCCGATTTTCATCATCCCGACAGACGAGGAACTCGTTATGACCGAGGATGCTTATGCGCTTTTGCAGGGCGTTTACGATGTTCATACGAATTTTACCTATTCGTTCCAAAGCAAGGACTATGTGAACAAGGAACGCGCCGAAGGCTTGAAGGAAGATTTGAAGAAAAATCCGAAACTAGCGGAACTTATTGTTAAGTAGAACGAACAGGGGGGCGATTCTTGCTCGGCTTTGCACGATGGGTGGCAATAAGCCTATTCCCTACCAATGAGAATTATGAAAGAAAGCATTGATACAAACATAGACGTGCTCTGCGTTGGAAACGCGCTGGTTGATATATTTGTGCAGACCGATGACATTCTACTTAACAAATATGGTATAACCGAGCCTGTTCAACACATTGAACACGAAAGGATCGTTGAGATTCTCAAGAATTTCACGCATTATACGATTAGTTCTGGCGGAGGCGCGGCAAACGTTGCCAAGATCGCCGGGCTTTTAGGGGCGAGCGCTATGTTTACCGGCGTTGTGGGCGACGATGAAATGAGCCGCGTCTTTGAAAGAAACCTCGCGGGCGCGGGCGTTCATCTGTTTCTGTTGAGAACAGACAAGCCGACTGGGGTGTGTGTCTTCTTCCAGCGTCCGAATGAGTGCGACCGCATTGCCGCCGCGCCTTCAGCCTCTTATTCACTTACGGCTAACGACGTCAAAGAAGACGTCATACAAGCCGCGCGGATCGTGGTCATTGACGGCTTCATGCTGGATAGAACCGAGCTGGTCAGGCGGCTTTTCACGCTTGCTGGCAAGTACGGCACGGTGATTGGGCTTGATGTGGGTTCTATCCAAATGGCGCAGGTTCACGCGAAGCGCATCGTTCAATACTGCTCTGAATACCCGTTGTTTCTCTTCATGAATCAGGATGAAGCAACGGCGTTTTACCGCGTATTCCACGATGATTTAGACGCTGAAGAGACCTTCTTTGAAAGGATAAAATCCCACACATCCCCGCTTAATCAAAAGATTCAAGTCTTTTTCCAGAAGCTTACCTACGGGGACATATTCCCGGTTGTCGCGGTGAAACTCGGCGCAAAAGGCGCGATGGTTTTCAGCGGCGGCAAGGCGCACTACGAGGCGACTCTCACCATTATTCCCCGCGATCCCACAGGCGCGGGAGACGCATTCTGCGCGGCCTTCCTTTCGGCGTGGTTGCGCGAAAAATCCTTTGTGGATTGCGCGACTTTCGGCAATAAGGTCGCCCGCGAAGTGCTTGATGTGCATGGCACGTTACTAGATAAGAAAAAACTAGAATCCCTCGCCAGATAACGCCTTTTGAGGTTATATTTCAATCCAAATTGCGCCTAAGGTTCAGACGGTAATGTCTGACGCCAAGGGCGCTTTTTTTTTAATGAGCAATGAATAAAGAGTAAAGAGCAGAGTAAGAGAGGGGAAGTCCGGGATAACTACAATAAAGAGCAAATAGCAGATAGCAGAGAGTAAAGTAAGAGAGGAGAAGTCTCAGAGAACTATGGGAAACTTCGGAAGAACTACGGGAAACTCCGGAAGAACTATGGGAAACTCCGGAAGAACTTCGGGAAACTCTAGAAGAACTTCGGGAAACTCCGGAAGAACTCCGGGAAACTTCTGGAGAACTCCGGAGAACTCCGGAAGAACTCCGGGAAACTCCGGAGGAACTTCGGAGAACTCCGGAAGAACTCCGGAAAACTCCGGAAGAACTTCGGGAAAATTTTGCGGGACTCCAAACAAATTTTTAAAAATTTCGTTATTACTATTATTAAATCCGATGCGATTTCCGATAATAAGGGAGATGAGATGTTACATCTCACAAAAATTTTAGATAAGGAGGATAATATGGCAGATTTTATTCCTGGTCCGGACAGACATTTCGGTGATTGGTGTAAGAATCTCGCGGGACAAATTACGTCGCACCAAACGTTGTGGGATTTACCCGCCGCACAGACGACCACGCTCAAGTCGCATATAGACAGCTTCTTGGTTCTCCTTGAGAAAGCCGAAAGCCCTGAGGCGACGAAGGGCGACGTCTTACTCAAGAACAGCAAACGCATCGAACTTACCAAAGAAATCCGCGAGTTTAAGAATAAATACATCGATCCTAACGACGCCATCGGCGTCATGGAAAGAGAATTATTGGAACTCCCTGTTTTAGACCCGGTGCGCACGCCCAAACCCACGCCGGACACCGCCCCTGAATGTGAAGTTTCCTACCCCGGACCGCGGCGCTTGTACATAAAGATACGCCGCCCCGGAGCCCACACATGGGGCAAAGACCCAAACGCGGCTGGCGCGGTCATCGTCTATGATTTTTGCGACGAACCGCCGCTAAACCACAACAAGTTCACCAATTCGCTCTTTGCGAGCAAGGCGCACTTCTCTTTTGAATTTTCAGAGGAGGACAGAGGAAAGACGCTTTACTTTGCGATCTGTTGGCAGAGCGGGAAAGGGGACAAGGGTCCTTGGAGTGATCTGGGAAAGGCGATCATTCCCTAAATTTTTGACGTTTTTCTATCCGCGCCGACTTCTCCACCGGCGCGGATTTTTTTTTGCGGGAGACGCGAAAACGCCCTAATCAATGGCGAATTTCACATCGGAACGAGGGTCTACGTTCACCGGCAGATTTACCGAGGTGTTCTCCGCCGGGATGGTGATTGACAGAGGCTCCGCACTCGCCGCGGTCGGCGTGCCAGAGACGAGAAGCGTAACTTCATGACTATGCTCACCAGATTGAATGTACTCAAACCCCGCCGTTAAGCCAGCCGGCAGGTTGTTTATCCACGTAGAGGCGGCGGCTTCGTCTATTTCTATGAAATCAGTGCCGTCCATCATCAATCTGACGCTCCGCGGGGCGATTGCTACGCCGATCTTTCCGCCTATGGTTACCGCCTCCTTCACTACAGCCTTTCTGATCTCGCCCACAAATGGATGAATCATCGTAGTTATACCGCCGGTTTCGCTTACTTGCGCCTCGATACGCGCCGCGTTGGACTTGCTCCGCCAATCGCTGATCATAACCGTCGCGGAACCTTGCCCCACAGACGTAATAACGAGCGCGTCATCCCGCAACTCCGCCTTCACGACCGCTTCATCCGAAGATTCCACAAGCAGAGGCGGCAAAAATTGCGCCGTGCCGAACTTTTCCGCGAAATCAGCGGACTGAACGACAAACTCTTCCGCGACAAATTGCGGCTCTTTCTCATTACCGCCCGTCTCTCCTCCATCTTCGCATCCAAGGACGGCGAAGCACAGGGTCAACCCCACGATAAACCAAATGTTTTTTCTCATATATAACTCCTTTTTACCCGCATGATTCTGCGGTTACTTGAAAATCTATTCCGCTCGTCTCACGAGGCGGAAACCAATATCAATGCTCGTTTCATTTTGACCTATGACGCCGCGGTGAGCGGAACGCAGGTAACGGGCTGAACAGAAGTAGCTCCCCCCGCGTATGATACGCCTGCCCTTACTGTTCGCCGCGCTCGCCTTGCCGTCACTGCCGGAACCGTGATTATTCTCCCACCCGCCTTCTGGCGTGCCATAGCCCTTGGGGTCTTTCTGAACCCCGCTCACAACGTAGTCCGCATACCAGTCCCAGCAGAATTCCCACACATTGCCGTGCATATTGAACAAACCATAGACGCCGCGCGCGCCGCCGCTCGTCCAATTGTTCGGCGGGAAGGAATGAATATCAACAATGCCGACACGCTCGGAGTCCGGGGTGTATCCCCCGCTCGTATCATTGTACGGGTGGGATCGCCTCCAATCGTAGTTGGCAAGAGTAGCCGTCAGCTTGTCCCCGTTCCCGATGCCGAAAGGCGTGGTAGCGCCCCCCTTGCCCCGCGCCGCGTATTCCCACTCGGCTTCGGTCGGAAGCCGCCAACCGTCAGCGTCCCAATTCGGCGTTACCATGGTCCCGCTTATGGTATAAACAGGCGTAAACCCGTCCCGCCTGCTTAATTCATTGGCGAATCCTACCGCGTCAAGCCAGCTTATGTCCACAACCGGGTATTCATCGTTGGTGAAGTCCGCGCCCGCCGTATTTTGATAGTCAGGAACAACCTCCTTGTAGAGTCCTTGCGTAACTTCCGCGTCCATGAACCAAAGCGGTCGGGAAATCTCAACCGTGTGCTGGACTTCGCTCGATAAGCCGCTTTCGCCATTGCGCCCCTCCTCAGTTCCGGGCGAACCCATCGTGAAAGTCCCAGCAGGAACGAGAATCTCAGCGCGTCTCTCAATGCTCAACAAGGGTTTGCCCGTCTGGAAATAAGAGTCCCCGCTAAAGTCAAGGGTAAACTTCACGGTCTTTATGGAGAAATGCGAGCTTTGGTTGAACCAGACGATTTCCCGCCCGATTCCGCCGCTATAACTTAAATATGCGGGAGACGTATCGGATATTTTCACAACATGGTCATAGTCGTATGTTACAATCGCCTCGTCCACCGCGTCCCAATTTGGCGATCCTACGGCATTGTCAAAATAAGCCAGAAAATTCACCGCGTAGGAATTCACCGCGAATTCTTCATTCGTATAGGTATACGCGAATTTCGCCCCGTTTTGCTTCATGCCTTCCGAAACCGCCCAATTATTCATGCTGGGCAAGGTCCCGCTTATCCATACCTGTTTGGGCGGGGTGAAATAGCCGGTGAGCGTAATGGACGGCAGGTTTACGTTATAGACAGGCGTTTGTCTGAGATCGACTCTTTCATAGAGCCCCGAAGGGTCTTTTATGGAGAAATAGACAGGGGTCTCGGAGTCAAACGCCGGAATTATCATTGACCAGTCCCCGCTATAATCGGTTTTCTTTTTAGCGAGAGTCGTTTGGGTTCTTTGTGCTGGCTCCGTGTAGGAAGTTATCTCCCAATTCGCGTAGGAGCTCGCGCCCAAGGGCTTAACAGAGCCGCTCAACACAACCACTGAAAGGTCTCTGTTTAAGGCTATGTCAGAAACGTCTCCATCGCCTACCGAGAGAGTGGTCTCAGTGTCAATCACAAATTCGTTTTCACCAATAGCCGCGATGATCTTGAAATGGAGCGTTGGTTGGTCGGGCGTTTCAAGCAGAGTCATAGTCCACCTGTTGTCTTCGCCAACGAGAGCTACGCCTACAGGTTCACCCTCGTCTGAATACGCCCAGACTTCTTTCACGGTGGGGATAATCTGCAACCCGCTCATAAACAAAGCGGTCGTAACGGTTCCGGTCAGGGCGATGGTTTGCGGGAATTCCGAGTCGGCAACGATCCGCTCAAAACGGCTGGTCAAGTCTGAAAGTACATGAACGGTTTCGGAATCAACGAGTTTTAACTCGTTTGAATCCGCGAGGTGAACGAAGAACTCCATCAAGTAATCCGCCGCGTCCAGCTCTTGCGTCCCGGTACAAACACCGTCCACGCCAATGGGTAGCCCGTTAAGTTGCGCATCGTTAGCCGCCTCGCCGACTTTGCTGAGCGTTATAGTATAGGAATCCGCCCCTATATCGGGCGGAATCGTGATCGCCCACGCAAACGTGCCCTTACCAACGTCAAGGCTTTTGAGCGTAACTTCCGCGGCGATCTCCGTGTCCGCAATAACGGTGATTACACCGCTGTTGCCTTGGGCAATTACCTTGTCAGCGCCGTCTCCGTCGAGGACGCAGGCTTGAACGACTATTTCCCAATCGCCCGGCGATAAGTTAATGTCTTTGACGAGCTTCCCTTTTGCAGGGACGACTTCTTCGCTTTTTGCGGACTGACCGCTTTGTGGAGTAAAACTCAGTCGGTATGTTGAAAACACCGGATCGTCAGGATAAATAGTCCGCGCCGAAGAGCCGTTCGGCGAACTGTTTATCGTCAGGGAAACGGTTCCGAAAGGGGATTCGTCAATCTGACTCACGCACGCCGTCAAAAGGACGCAAAAAATAAAAAGATAGTTAGTTGTTGCTTTCATTTTTATTACCTGCTTTTAATTGGTTACGAGGAACCGTATCGTCTTTGAATATGCCCTGTTGTTTTTTTGAGTGATAACCATAAGCGTATGGTATCCTACAGTCAGTTCTGGAGAAAAGGAATTAAACGTATAAGCCGCGACTCTGGAAACAGTGGTTCCGTCGAGTCTCCATTCGTAAGAATCCCACGAATCATCCGCTACAGCCAGCGTGTAATCTTTTTTCTCAACCCGACGGATGCTCGAAGGCATATCGCTAATAGACGGGTCGTTGTTTCCACCGAAATCGGACTCGTCTAATCTTATAGAAATCACCGAGGCTAGAGGCGTTCCTGTAGACGACTCGCTCACCGCGGAAAAGCCGCCGGTATTGACCGCTTGGACCCACACGTAATAGGTGGTTTCATAGGTGAGACCGACAATAACTGCCTCAGACTCCGTTACCGTTAGGGTAGGTTCTGACGGACGTACCGCGGTTGGAGCGTAATATACGCGGTAAGACGTCGCAAGGTCGACCGGGTTCCACGCTACGGCGAGTTCGCCTATGCGCGGGGTCAAAGTCGGCTTGCCCGGCGCGGACAGCCTGAGCATCATCTGCGCCCGCTCGCTTAACAAGGAATCTCCGCCCCGGTGCAAAGCTTGAACCCAGACATAGTACGTGGTCTCGTTGACAAGCCCTTCTATGGTTAGAGACGTCCCGTTAGAAGCGATGATACCAGCTGACGACGAGGATTCGCTCTCGCCGTAATAGACGGCATACGATTCCGCCGAATCAACGGCGTTCCACGCGATAGTCAGGCATCCATCGCCCTGTGTCAGAGACGGCTTAACCGGCGCGCCTAAAGAGGGAAGCGTCCCCTCCGCCATTTCACTCGCCGAAGAATCTCCGCCATTATTATGCGCCACAACCCAGATATAATACTTCCTGCCGTTAGCCAATTCGCCTATTGTTACGGATGTCGTCTGCACAGTCATTATGTTGTTAGGCGATGTTTCTGAAAATTCTGGTTCGGTGTTGTAATATACGCGGTAAGACGTCGCAAGATTGACCGGGTTCCACGCTACGGCGAGTTCGCCTATGCGAGGGGTCAAAGTCGGCTTGCCCGGCGTGGATAGCCTGAGCGTCATCTGCGCCCGCTCGCTTAACAAGGAATCTCCGCCCCGGTGCAAAGCCTTCACCCAGACATAGTACGTGGTCTCGTTGACAAGCCCTTCTATGGTTAGAGACGTTCCATTAGAAGCGGTGATAACGGCGTGAGGCTCTGACGGCGGGGACTCGCTCGCGCCGTAATAGACGGCATACGATTCCGCCGAATCAACGGCGTTCCACGCGATAGTCAGGCATCCATCGCCCTGTGTCAGAGACGGCTTAACCGGCGCGCCTAAAGAGGGGAGCGTCCCCTCCGCCATTTCACTCGCCCACGAAGTTCCGCCCCTGTTCAGCGCCATAACCCAGATATAATACTTACCGCCGTTATGCAATTCCTCTATGGTCGTGGATGTCGTTTGCACAGTAATTACGTTGTTAGGCAATGTCTCTGGGACTTCTGGTTTAGTGTTGTAATATACACGGTATTCAGTCACGCCGGTCACTGGGGACCATGCTACGGCGAGTTCGCCTATGCGAGGGGTCAAAGTCGGCTTGCCCGGCGCGGACAGCCTGAGCGTCATCTGCGCCCGCTCGCTTAACTCCGAATCTCCACCCCGGTGCAAAGCTTTCACCCAGACATAGTACGTAGTCTCGTTGACAAGCCCGTCTATGGTTACAGACGTTCCATTAGAAGCGATAATAACAGCCGACGACGAGGATTCACTCGCGCCGTAATAGACGGCATACGATTCCGCCGAATCAACGGCGTTCCACACGATAGTCAGGCACCCATCGCCCTGTGTCAGAGACGGCTTACTCGGCGCGCCTAAAGAGGGAAGCGTAACCTCCGCCATTTCACTCGCCCAAGAAGCTCCGCCATTATTCTGCGCTATAACCCAGACATAGTACTTCCTACCGTTAGCCAATTCGCCTATTGTTACGGATGTCGTCTGCACAGTAATTACGTGATCAGGCGATGCCTCTGGAAAGTTTGGTTCAGTGTTGTAATATACATGATATTCATTCACGTTAGGCACTTGGTTCCATGCTACGCCGAGTTCGCCTATACGAGGTGTCAGAGTCGGCTTGTTCGGCGTGGATAGTGTAAGCGTCGCCTGCGCCCGCTCGCTTAACTCCGAATCTTCTCCCTGGTACGACACTTTCACCCAGACGTAGTACGTAATCTCATTGACAAGCTCGTTTATGGTTACAGACCTTCCCTCGGAAGCGGCGATAACGGCGTGAGGCTCTGACGGCGGGGATTCGCTCATGCTGTAATAGACGGCATAAGACTTCGCTGAATCAACAGCGATCCAAGTGACGATGAGGCATCCATCTCCCTGCGTCAAAGAGGGTTTTGGCGCATCTGAAGAGAGGATCGTAACCTCCGCCATTTCACTCGCCAAAGACGTTCCGCCCTTGTTCGATGCTATAACCCAGACATAACACTTACTGCCGTCAGCCAATCCCTTTATAGTCGTGAATGTCGTCTTCTCAATCCTTACGTGCTCAGGCGATGCCTCTGGAAATTCTTTTTTAGAGTTGTAGTATACGTGGTATTCATTCGCGCCGGGCACTGGGGACCATGCTACGTCGAGTTCGCCTATGTGGGGAGTCAGCGTCGGCCTGCCCGGCTTGGCGGGCTTCTCAATTTCTATCGCAGACTCATGGCAAGATGAAAATAATAGAAAAGAGAAAAAAGCCGCTCTTGAAATGACGGTAATTCTTTTCATAAAAACCTCTCTATACCTGGGCGAAAAATATAAGCATATATAGGAAATATCCAGAATATCTTACTCGCTATCATGGATTTTGTCAATGCCAAAGAGGATTTTGTGTAAACTTCTTAATGATATGTAGATTTCGCCTCAAAAACGTGTTATTATGGGTTTATGCGAATCATTTTCATTTTATTGACCGTATTATTTACGCTGAACGGGTGTAAGTCAGCGCCGCCTCCGCCGTCTCCAATAGATGTGGAGGACATAGACATACCAGAGTGGGTTTCTCTCCCCCCGCCTGATGACGAGATAGGGGGAATAGGCGCTTCATTTGCGACGAAGGACTACACAGCCATGATCACAGCGGAAACGCGCGCTAAGGCAAGCATCGTTCAGCGATTACAACGCTATCTGGACGATGCGCTTAGGGCGTATAACAGACAAGCGGACGCGGGGAATAGGGCGGTAGATACGCTTATCGAAGATATTGCGTTTAAGATGGACAATACGTCCCTCGAAACAGCCGTCGTTAATAAACGAACTCAAATGCCAAACAAGACATGGTGGTATTGCGTGTACTATAAGAAGACGGACGCTCGTGATGCGGTTTTTCAGATACTCGATAGCGAGATCGAGGAGTATCCTGAATTCAATCCCAACCGCGTGATAGTATTTTTCGACGAACAGATGAAAAAGACCGACGTTCCTCTCGTTACTTCCGAATGAAGTCTAAACTTGCCCATAAAATAATCTTGATACTCGAATAGGCAACGAATAAAGCCCGTTCACCGCCGTATTCTTCTATAGATACGCGAAATTCTATAATTTTTTAAAATTTATAGAATTCTCCTTGAAATTTTTTAAATAACGCTATATTATAAGATCATAGGTTCTCGTATGAGAGCCTTAATTTTGTAACTTTATAGGAGTTTTATTATGAAAAAAAGCGTATATATGCTTTTAACGGCGGCGGTCGCCATTTCGTTGGTATTCGTCAGTTGTAGTTCTTCCCCAGAGACAAAGGCAGCGGCAGCAAGGAAAGCTACTCTTCCTAGCTTTGTGCTTAATCCGCCCAGTACGGAAGATGCTATCTACGGCGTGGGGAGTTCAAACAATTCCAGCACCCAGAGGGCAATTGAAATGGCTAAGACTCGCGCGCGCACGGACTTATCTCTCAAACTGAACGCTCAAGTAAAGGCGATGATTACCGATTACACTCGTTCAGCAGGAACGGACGAAAATACGGTAAACCTCAATTTCTATGAAAGCATCAGCCAACAGTTGACGAATTCCTCCCTCGCGGGCGTAGAAGATGTAGCGACGGAATCGACTGACGACGGCGTCCTTTGGGTTCTCGTCCGTATGAGCAAAATGGACGCGGCGAAAGCGGCTGCGGATAAGGTAAAAGAGGTCTACGAAAGCGAAGCTAGTCAATATGCCGAATTCAAAGCGCTTAACGCTATTGAAGCGATGAACGCCCAGTTGAACAAGGCGAGTGCCCAAGACCTTCAGCCTACCGGCGTCGAAGGTGGCGGCTACTAGTCGTATTAAAAGAGCCGCCGAAAGCGGCTTTTTCTTTTGGAGATTCCCACGCGGAATCTCCTATCTTTGAGTTAAAATGAAAGTTATTACAATTCCTTCCACTTTTCTTTTGTGTTTCGCTCTTCTTTCTTCCTGCGCCTCTTCGCAGAAAACAGTTCAGATGAATAAGACTCCGGGCACGCTTGTGATTTATGATTCTAACGCGCTCTTCGCCAATAGAGATTTCTGGAATATGTCGACCGATAACGGCGACTTGATCATCATAGGCGTTGGGGGAGTCAAAATCTCCAGAGCGGAAACTATAAAAGGCGCGGTGGAAGACGCGGCGCGTCAGGCGTCTCTCTTCAATCAGGTAAGAGCCAACTTTGAATATTCGGAGCGCATAAGCGGCGAGTTCCTTGGGTATTTTATAGATAAGCAACAAAAAATTGACTATGACGAGGATCATCAAAAACATATCGGTAGTCTGAAGTACGACCCTGAAACCGACGTTCTTATAACAAACAACGCGGCTTTCGTCAGGACGCGGTGGACTCCGCCGGCTTCTTTCCATATTTCATATACGCCTGATAGCCGCGAGCGTCCGTCGTGGACGATCAATCAGCCGTCTACTATCGGCGGAATGATAACAGGAGTCGGTTATTCTTCGCATCTCATGTACCACCACGCTTATGTCGCCTCTTACGAAAACGCTATCTATTCTATCGCTATACGTGTTGACGGCAACGTCAAAGCGGGAAAGGTAAACTACGAAGGGGAAGGTTTGCTTGACTATTCTGATGTAAGCGAGACCAAGATAGTTGCTTCGGCTCAGTTAAACGGCTTTTATATTCTGCAAATCTGGGTTGATCCCGATACTAACGGCGTGTATACGCTCGCGGTCGCCCAACAAGCTTCAAAATAAGAGCGCCCGCGTATACCTTTCGTACCGCCGTTCTCGAAGAAAAAATAAGGAGATGTTATGTCTAAAATATTGTATGTTTTAACCATTGGACTCATAGCGGCTTCATGCGCCAGTGCGCCGTCAAATAATACAAATGCTTCAGCGGCTACAGCGGAAGCCGCGGCGCAGACGGCGCTTGCCGCAATGAATAACGGCGGGCAGAGACCCGCCTCCAGCGGCGGGGGCACGTCTGCCGCGCAACAACAGGCGGCGGTACAGTCCGCGCCTGCAAGAACCGGCGCAAGACCGGTTTGGATAGACTCTAAAGGCTCGGTCTATAACAAAAGCGAGCATCTTTCGGAAATAGGTATGGACGCTCGGCAGGATAGCGCAGACCAAAAGGCTTTAGCCGCGATCACAGCGGTCTTCGGTCAGTCGGTGCAAGCCCAGCAGAGGCTCTCAAGCGCCTATAACGAAGCGGTTAAGGCGGGAAAAGTAACGACTTCTGAAAGCGTATCCATGCAGGAGTCTATAAGGACTTCAACCCAGCTAAGTAATCTCGTCGGCGTTTCCATAGCGGATAGGTGGTATGATGGCAAATCAAGCTATTACTCCATCGCGGTTATGGATAACGCGAAAGCCATCCAAGTATATACGTCAATCATTGACGGCTACAGCGAGACCATAAACATCCTGACGAATATATCTGACGATGAGAAGTATTCCTTTGATGGTTATGCGCGTTATAAGCTTGCGAGTATCATAGCGGACGGCAGTCAGGAGTACGTGCGGGTACTTACGTACCTCGGCGCTACCCCTCCGAATGTGAAAAGGGGCGCGGATTTCCTCTCGGAAATAAAGAATATCGCCTCAAGGATTCCTATTTATGTCAATGTTTCCGGCGATGTGTCGAATCGTATCAGAAGCGCCTTAACGAAAGCTATTACGAGTCAAGGTCTGCAAGGCGGCGGTTCTTCAGCTCGTTATATGTTGAATGTCAACTTCTCACTTTCAGAGGCAGTTTTCCCCAATAATCCCAATAAATTCGCGCGGTATCTCGTAGAAGGAAGCCTCATAGATACGGCAAGCGGGAATGAACTCCTTGCCTATAAATTAGACGGCAGGGAAGGACATACGACCATTGAGGAAGCCAGAAATAGGGCGGTTGCGACCGCGGAAAAGAAAATCGGAGACGCGACAGCGGCTGACGGTTTCACAAAAAAATTAACGAATTACCTTGAATCACTCTAAAGACTAATTGTAAATTGTAGATTACAGACGGTGGATTGTTCGACAAAAGATTGGCAATTCACCGTTTTTTTTATATAAAAACGCAA
>JAISEA010000059.1 GCA_031264475.1 Treponema sp.
GGGCTATATTATCCATAAGGAGGGTTCATGCGAAAATATGAATTGATGGTTGTTTTCCCGTTAGAAGACGACCAACACAAGGCGGGTCGTGAACAATTATTGTCGGATCTCGGCGCGAACGGCGCAGAGATAGAGAAGACGGACGAGTTAGGCGATAAAGATTTGGCGTATGAAGTGGAAAAAAGACGGCGTGGTAAATACGTACTCTTCACTATCAAGCTCGATCCCACAAAGCAAATTATACTTGACCGTGTTTTTAAGCTCAACAGCAATCTTCTCAAATATCTTTTCATACGAATTGGGTAGGAGGAGACAATGGTAGATATAAACCATGTGGTTTTGGTTGGCAGGTTGACCCGCGATGCGGAACTCAAATACACGGCAAGCGGGCAAGCCGTTTGCAAATTCTCCATTGCGGTAAATCGACATCGCAAGCAGGGTGAGCAATGGGTTGATGACGTGAATTTTTTTGACATCGTGGTCTGGGGTCGTCAAGGTGAATCGCTCAACCAATACCTAGTAAAAGGGAAGCTTGTCGGTATTGACGGTGAACTCCGCCAAGATCGCTGGGAACAGGACGGACAGAATCGCTCAAAGATAGAGGTTGTGGCGAATAATCTTCAACTTCTCGGTAGCAATGCAGGTCAGCCGGGGGGAACAAACGTTTCGTATCCACGGACTGAAAACAACTATTCGGATAGACCGCCAGCGTCCCATGCGCCGTCCTACCAATCAGGCGGTTCACAACCGCCCGAACATTCGGGGTTGCAAGATTCGTTTGCGGATGATATTCCATTCTAAATCAAGGAGAAATTTATGGCTGATGAAAGATACAATGATAGAGACGCCGCGAGTGAGCGGTATTCCCGTGATAGGGACAGGGACAGAGACGGCGACGAAGAGCGCCGCGGAGGGAAAGGTAAAGTCTTTTTCAAGAAAAAGGTTTGCAAATTCTGTAATTCAAACAACCAAAAGTTGAAAATAGACTACAAAGAGGCGGATATGCTTCGACGTTTCATCACGGAACGAGGAAAAATCCTTCCACGACGCATCACCGGTACGTGCGCGAAGCACCAGCGGGCTATATCCTTGGCTATTAAGCGCGCTCGTATGATCGCCTTACTGCCTTTTGTCGCAGACTAGTTGTGGAAAAGCCGACTCGCGCCATTATTCCTGTTCTAGCTAGTGCGGCTGTCTCTGCCGTGCTCATGCAAATGGGTGGAATCTTGACGTTGGTTTGCTTGGTTCCTATTGGAGTCATCGCCTTTAGCCGTAGCGTCAAATCCACATGGGCTTCCGTACTGTCCGCCGCGGCAATGCACTGCCTTATTTTGTTGGGCATAGCGTTATTTATGCGGCAAGAGGATTTCCCTTATTCGGTTGCCGTGTTCCTGTGGAATTGTGTGTCTATGACCCTTATGCTCTGCGTGTTCGCATGGATAACTGCGCCGCCGATTCCAAGACCGTCAACCGCGTTCCGATTCATCATCGGCGGCGCGATCATTTGCGTGGTTTTCGCGGTCGGTTTCTATGCAATTTCCGGTATGGATGATCTTTACGCTATTATGACCGCGCAGATAAAGGCGCTTGACACAGACTTGGGCTTAGGAAGCCAATGGGATATTGCGTCGATGACGAGAAGCATCTTCGCGGCGACTGTCAGAGGAGGCGGTTTCGCAATAGCAGTTCTGTTTCTGTTTGCAAATCGTCAAATCGGCGCGGTAATAAGCGCCATAGTCGGCAAGAAGAAAGCCTCCAATAGCGGCGTGCTTCACTTCTTCGCGCCGCCTAAACTCGTGTGGGTGTTGTCATTTTCGCTGTTGGCAGTGATTGTTTTTACAAAATTTATGCCCACGCAACCGCTTGAGATAGTCGCATGGAATGTGGTAACGATGTGCGCCCTGCTCTATACCGCGCAGGGACTCGGTATCGTGGTATATTTTCTATCCATACCCAAACGCTCGGTATGGTTCAGGATGGCTATGACATTCCTCATAGTCGTCATGGTAATGAGTCCGGGAATAAACGCAATAGCCCTCGGTATTATCCTCTTGCTAGGAATCGCCGAGAACTGGGTGACGTTCCGGAATTTTGACAAGACGTCATCTACTCCGGTGATGTGATTTTAATTTTAGGAAGGGAAAGTTAAAGTAACTTTCCACTTCTTGTTTAAGGAGCTTGTTGTTATGAAAGTCATTTTGAATAAAGACCTCGCCAATCTAGGCGAGGAAGGCGATGTTAAAGATGTCGCCAAAGGTTATTTTAGGAATTATCTTTTCCCTCGCGGGATAGCGTTGCCTTACAACGAAAGCACGATCAAACTGTTTGAGTCGCGCAAAGAAGAAATTGCGGCGCGAAAAGAAGAGAAAAACAAGGCGGCTCTGAGCGACAAAGAGAAGCTTGAGCAAGTGGAACTCGTTCTCACCATGCAAGCTGGAGGAAACGGAAAGCTCTATGGCGCGGTAACGAACCAGACGGTCGCAGATGAACTATTGAAACTCGGTTTCCGCATAGAACGGAAGCGTATAGAACTGCCCGGCAACACTTTCAAGAGTGTAGGCAAGTACAAGATCAGCGTCCGCCTCTATGAAGGTATGATTGCGGAGATTCCCCTTACCGTACAGGCTCAAGTGATAAAACCGCCTGAAACGAAATCCACGACTGAAAGAGGACGTCGGCAACGCAGGACGTCGGCGCAAACTGCGAAACCGACTCCTGTAACAGAAGCGACGCCTCAAGTCGCTACCCCGGATCACGCGACTTGAACGACAAGATACCGCCCCACGATGATTCAGCGGAACAGGCGACGTTAGGGGCTTTACTTCTCGATGCAGATGCCATAAGCGTCGCCCTTCAGTTTCTACGCCCTGAAGACTTCTACTCAAACGCCAACAAAGCCGTCTATGAAGCCATTCTTGGTTTGTTCAACAAAGGTGTGAAGGCGGATATACTTACTCTGACTGGGGAACTCAAACAGCTTGGTAAGCTTGAAGGGGTAGGTGGTGCGGCTTATGTTGCTTCTCTGACAAATGTGGTGCCGTCAAGCGCGAATGTTGAATATTATGTGCAGACGGTACAGAATCAATCCTTACGTAGGGCGCTACTTCGTGTGTCCAGCGAGATTATTACCCAATCATTTGACCAATCCTTTGAAGAACGCCTCATTTTAGAGGAAGCCCAGCAGAAGCTTTTTGACTTAGGCGACAACCGACAGGCGTTCAAAGCGAAGAGTATGCATGATCTCGTGCCGGAAGTTATCGCCATCATTGAGCGGCTTCACCTTGCGAAAAAAGAGTACACAGGCGTTCCATCCGGTTTCGACGACCTTGACAAACTTACATCTGGCTTTCAGGCGTCTGAATTCATCGTTATTGGAGCGCGTCCTTCCATGGGGAAAACCGCTCTGGCGTTGAGTATGGCTGCAAATATTTCTATACAGAAAAAGATACCCGCCGCGTTCTTCACATTAGAAATGTCGGATATGTCTCTGCTCATGCGGCTTTTTTCAAGCGAGTCCAAGATTAACAGCAACGCCCTGAGAACCGGTTTTTTGTCTAACAATGCTGACTTTCCGAATCTCATGGAAGCGGCTGGTAGAATCTACGATGCGCCGCTGTACATTGTTGACATTCCGAATATGAAACTGCTCGACCTCCGCGCCCAAGCGCGGCGACTCCGCGCCCAGCAAAAGGTGGAAATCGTATTCATTGACTACCTAGGGCTGATCTCTTCTGAAAACTCGCGTACTCCCCGTTATGAGCAGATAGCCGAAGTATCCCGTTCCCTCAAGAGTCTGGCGCGGGAGCTTGAGGTTCCAGTGGTGGCGTTGGCGCAACTCACCCGCGCCGCTGAAGGTGAAAAGCCGAACTTGTCAAGCCTGCGAGATTCTGGTTCCATCGAACAAGATGCGGATGTAGTCATATTTCTGCACCGTGAGCGCGAATTTGAGAAAACTGAGCAGAGCGATGGAAAGACTGAAAATGGCAAGACTAGTTTGATTCTGGCGAAACAGCGCAATGGTCCTGTAGGAACGGTCAACCTGACTTTTTTATCAAACTACGCAAAATTTGTTCCCTTCACCGATAAAATATAGTAACGATTCTAAATAAATAGACGCTTTCTCAAAGCGTAGACTCTTTTAAATTATATTTTAGACTTTAGTATAGAGGTTTATTATGGCTTTTATTGACAATTACGACCTTGAGAACTTCAAAAATGAAGCAGAATATTTGGTTTTTGAGGAACTCAAGCGACAATTTGAATCTTACCATGACACGATTTGTATATGTAATGAGTGCGTTGTTGACATGGCGGCTATCGCATTAAATTTGGTGAAACCCTTCTACCGCCACTCCATACTCGGCACCTTGTACGCGGCTCAGATTATGGAGGAAGATGAAGAGTATGCCAAAAGCATACAGGAAGCTGTCAAGACGGCTATCACGAAAGTTAGTCTCAATCCCGCGCATGACCTTCAAGATACGTTTGTTTCAAATCGATCACCAGAATAACGCCATGCAATTAAGACGGAATACATTATTTTTTTGTTTTTTGCTTTCTTTTCAGCCGCTTGTTTTACAGGCACAGTCAGCCTCGTCCCAAGCGGAACCGATAGAGTCCATCATCGGTATGACGGCGGCTGAAATCTTTTCCCAATTCGGCGCGCCGCAGACGGTGTATGCGGTACGCGGCATGGAGAGCTGGCAGGATGATATAGTCTTCGTGTACAAAGACTTTGACTGCTATGTTTACCAAGACCGTGTCTGGCAGATCAGCGTCAAGAGCGCCCTCGGCATAAACATTGGCGACTCAAGGGATGTCGCGGACCTTGTCTTGAACGACGCGGCTATGGTGTTTGACGACTGCATGATAGCGCCTCTGCCGTCAAAGGATTGGTCTTTGGTCATACGGGTCAACTTCAACGCCCAAGGAAAGGTAATCGCACTTTTTATTTACAGACCTGATATGTAACCGCTTGTTATAATCCCTGTTTAATTAAAGAGTATATTTGAAGTATTAAGGAGGAAGTTAAATGAAAGTAGTATTAGTCAATGGAAGCCCAAATGCTCATGGATGTACCTACACGGGTCTCAGTATTATTAAGGAGCAGTTGGCGGAGCATGGCGTAGACGCTGAGATATTTCAGGTAGGCAAGAAGCCGATTGTGGGATGTACCGCTTGCAGAGTATGTAAACAGCCGGGTAAAGCGGGCAGATGCGTCTTTGATGATGATCTGGTAAATACCGTAGGGCAGGCTTTAAGAGAGGCGGATGGGATTATTCTTGGTTCCGCGGTACATTTTGCTTCGGCTACAGGCGCGGCGACTTCATTCTTTGACCGTCTGTTTTACAGTCTTGAACCAGCGGCGAAAAGGTTAAAGTTCGGCGCGTGTATTGTCAGTTGCAGGAGGGGCGGGTCAAGTTCAACCTTTGATCAGATCAACAAGTATTTTACAATTTCACAGATGCCTGTAGTTTCGTCTTGTTATTGGAATGGGATTCATGGGTTTACTCCAGAGGATGTTTATGCCGATGAAGAAGGCGTCCGTGTATTAAAAACCTTAGCTAACAACATGGCATACCTGATTAAATGTAAGTACCAAAGCAACATTGAACCGCCAGAAGAATTGCCCGTAGTTATGACAAATTTTATCCGCTGAATATGATTGAACGTTTACAGAAACAGGGTTAAAATAGGACAGAACGCTTGTTTTAACCCAACTAGTGATTGGGGTCAATTCTGGCTAGGAATTGAGGTCAATTCAGGCAAGGAATTGGAGTCAATTATGGTAAGGAATTGAGGTCAATTCAGGCAAGGAATTGGAGTCAATTCTAGTTAAGGATTGGGGTCAATTCTGGATAAGGATTGGGGTCAATTCTAGCAAGGAATTGAGGTCAATTCTGGATAAGGATTGAGGTCAATTATGGCAAGGAATCGGGGTCAATTATGGTAAGGAATTGAGGTCAATTCTGGCAAGGAATTGGAGTCAATTCTAGTTAAGGATTGGGGTCAATTATGGCAAGGAATTGGAGTCAATTCTAGTTAAGGATTGGGGTCAATTATGGCTAGGAATTGGAGTCAATTCTAACTAGTAACCGAGAGCGGTTCCAACTAGTATGGAACTAGCCTCCGAACATTGAACAGGAACCCCACTTGCTTGCAAGCGCACCCTTCGGGTGTTCTAAAGGCGTCAAGACGGGGACAGCGGGTCCGCCTTTCGTACAACGCCCCGTGTGAAGTCGTTAAACACCCGAAGGGTGCTTTCGGACAGCAACCCATGCGAAGTCGTTAAACACCCGAAGGGTGGTTGGGGGGTGGCGGAAGACCGCCGAAGGCGGGCTGGAGATAGGGGGGCGCACCACAAGGGCATCTGTGTGCCGACCTCTGTTTAGGGAAAACCGCGCCCCCCCCTATGCTGGAAGTGAGCAGTGAATAGGTAGTAAGTAGCAGGTAGCAAAGAGCAGGGGTCCCGCGCTTTGATCTTCAGCTCTGCGCTCGCCCGTCTTCCTTATTATTGGGCTTAACCTGTCGGAGATAGCGGCGACTCTTTCCTAACACCGAGTAGGTTCCGCTTGGTTACAAGCGTAACCGTCAAGACGGGGTCAGCGGCGCTCCCTTTCGGACAACAACCCGTGTGAAGTCAGTAAACACCCGAAGGGTGTGAGGAGAATACTGTGATAGAGAGACAAATCATCATACTTGGAGCTGGGGTCATGCAGGAACCCGCCATCCGTATCGCAAAGGATATGGGACTTGAAACCGTAGTTCTGGACGTGGACGTGGACGCTCCATGCGTCGCCTTGGCTGACCATTTTGAAAATATAGACCTCAAAGACAGAGACGGCGTTCTCGCGCTTGCAAGAACCCTGCCCGCGCTTGCCGGCATTATGACCGCTGGCACGGATTTCTCTTCAATAGTCGCTTTTGTCGCCGAAAGGCTGGGCTTGCCGGGCATTTCCTATGAAACCGCGTTAAACGCCTCGGACAAAGGACGTATGCGCGAATGTTTTAGACAGGCGGATGTACCTTCGCCGCGCTTCACCGTGCTGGAAACCACACAAGCCGTGAGTCTACCATTTCCCTTTCCCGTAGTAGTGAAACCCGTTGACAATATGGGCGCGCGCGGTTGCCGCAGAGTTGACAACCCCGCAGAACTACAGACCGCTATGGAAGAGGCGTTCAATTTCTCCCGTTCAGGCAGAATCATCGTAGAAGAGTTCATGGACGGGTCTGAATTTTCCATTGACGCCGTTATCTATCAAGGCGAAATTACCATAACAGGCTTCGCGGACAGACATATCTTCTTCCCGCCGTATTTCATCGAAATGGGACACACCATACCTACAGATATTGACGAGAAGTCTGCGGCGGAAATAATTGACGTGTTCAAGCGAGGTGTTCGCGCCTTGGGAATCAAGGACGGAGCGGCAAAGGGGGATGTAAAACTGACGCAAAAAGGCGTGATGATTGGCGAAATAGCCGCGCGGTTGTCAGGCGGCTATATGTCTGGGTGGACATATCCCTATTCGAGCGGCGTAGAACCGACCCGCGCCGCAATTCAGATTGCTATCGGTGAAAAACCACCGCTGACACCACCCACGCGACAGTGGACGTCTGCGGAACGGGCGTTTATATCCATTCCGGGCAAGATTGATTCCATCATAAAAAAAGAACTACCGCCGCATATCAAAGACGTGTTCTTTCGTGTGAAAGAAGGAGATCGCGTAAGATTCCCCGAAAACAACGTAAGCAAGGCGGGTAACGTGATCACTGCCGCCCCAGATCGGAAGTCAGCGGTCTCTGCGGCGGAGAGTGCCGTCCGCAGTATATTGATTCGCCTCTCCACGCCAGATGCGGAAACAGAAGCTTTCCTAGGCATTGGGGAACGAAATGGTAAAACCGTTGCCGAATCCTCAAATACCCATGCTACTCCCCAATTCCCACCTGACGCCTTTGCGGTTCCGCCGACGATTCTGCTTACTCTGGAAAGAATGCCCGAATCGCTTGGAAGTCATGCGGGGAGCCGCTATGATATTTCTATTATGCCCTTTCCTGAATTCACAGAGAGCGGTTTAACGGATTATACGGGCAGAAGCATAGCCGAAAGCCTTGACGCGGTACGTCTCCTTACGGGACGGATTCTGCCCATAACAGACCCTACGGCAACGACGAGCGTCGTGTTAGGGCGCGTCTTTTGGCAAGCATTTATCCGCGGCGGGTATCAAGGAGCCGCGTATGTTGTGGATAAAACCACTCTTAACTCCCTATAAAAAGAGCCATCATGAAAAGAAAACTTATTTTATCATTCATATACGTCGTATTCACTGTGAACTTGCAGGCTGATCCACTCCTGCTTGAGGATGTCTTGAAAAGAATAGGACGCACGTCGGAGTTTCAATGGGAGCCGTTTCTTCAGACCGGCGTCGTCTATGATCGAGGACATTTCGTCAGTTTCTATACAGGCAAGAAAGGAGAGACAGGCGTTTTGCTCGTTGATGGGTATCATATCATTGAGGCGCCTCTGCCGTATATAGAGAAAAGCGTTGTCAAGTTTCCCGAAGCTTTTGTCGCATCTGTAGAGAAAGCCATAAACGAGGAGGTAAAGAACGACGTAGGTCTCTTTCGGATAGCCGCGATCATCATCGATCCGGGGCATGGAGGCAAAGATACAGGCGCCATTGGAACGCCAATCATCAACGGGAAGAAGGTGACCATACAAGAAAAAGACGTTGCGCTTAAAGTATCAAAAGACCTTTACGCGCAACTCGTCAAAGCTTTTCCTAACAAACAAGTTCTGATGACGCGGAATGATGACTCGACCGTTTCGCTGGAAAAGCGCGTATCGTTTGCCAATGCGGTGAATCTGGCGCAGAACGAAGCCATTATTTTCGTTGCGGTACATTGCAACGCCGCGCCCTACAAAACAAACGCCCGTGGTTATGAAGTGTGGTACCTTCCCCCTGACGTCAGGCGGTCGCTTATCAACAAGTCAACGTTTGACGGTCCTGTTGAAGTAGTTCCCATTCTGAATTCTATGAAAGAGGAGGAGTTCACCATAGAGAGCCGCCTTTTAGCGTCCTCTATCTTGAAGCGCTTCGACGAAGTTATCGGTAAGTCGAGTCCGTCCCGCGG
>JAISEA010000079.1 GCA_031264475.1 Treponema sp.
AAAAGAGTCGATTGTAGAATCGCGGCTGCAAGGGTGAAAAGACTCGTCCATAATACATTTTTAATCATTTTATTCAGCAGAAAGTTGGAAATTGGATTGTTATTTGAAAAGTAATTGTATGACCTTCTAACAATACTATTCCAGGCTCCCAATCTCCTCCTTCGTCCCGCTATTCACCACAAAAACATATTCCAGACGGGAAAAGTCCATAGACATTTCTACTTCCATAGATATTTCAGACTCTCTGGAAAGAATCTTGTTTATCCGTCCGATGTTGATGTCAGGCGGGTAAACGCCGCCCATGCCGCTTGAGACTACCATATCCCCAAGGCTGATTTCATCTCTGGCACGTTTTTGGCTGAAGCGTATGATCAGAGGTTTGTCCTGACTGCCCTGTCCATTGATGATGCCTTCGTAGCGGGAAGAAGCGAGTCGCGCCGCAACGAAAGAACTCGCGTCAAAGAGAGGCATCACCATACTCTCAAATAGTCCCGCTTTAATCACTTTGCCGATAAGCACCTGCATTCCATTTTGGAAGGCGATAACAGGCATATTTTCGGAGACTCCATTGTGCGTGCCTTTGTTGATAACAAACGCCGTGAAAAGATTGTCTGGGTCTTTGCCTGTGATTGCCGCCGGTATGTTCTTATAAACGACGGTGCGTGCAAAATCGAGCTGTTCGCGGAGACGTTTATTTTCCGAGAGTATCTCCGAAGCGTTCCGCTCAAGTTCTTCGTAGCGGGCTACGCGGATGGTCAATTCCGCATATTCCTCACGCAAAATCGCAATCTCCTTGATTGCGAGTACCGTGTCAGAGACGACTCTGGCAATTTCATAGATGCTACTTCTGATGCCGGAAAAAAACGACAAACCGACATTCCTGAAATTTGTAGCGAAAGTACGAGTTGAGAAAAAAAGAAACACGAAAGAAACGAACAAGAGCAGTCCAAATACCACTCCTTCCGCTTTGAATACTTTTTTATTCATCCGTTCAAATCGGCGTAGATGCGTCGGGAATTATCAAACTTTCTGGCGTATTCTGAATATTGCCCGGTGCCAAGCACCACACAGCTAAGGGGATTCTCCGCGACAAAAGCTGTAACGCCTGTTTCTTGAGTAACCAATTTAGCAAGCCCTTGGAGAAGAGAACCTCCGCCTGTCATCACTATGCCCCGTTCAGCGATGTCCGCGGCTAGTTCTGGCGGGGTCTCGCTCAACGTCCGCTTTATTTCCTCAATGATTTGAGTGATGGGTTCCTGAAGCGCTTTCCGCACATGGTCTGATTCGATAATGATTCTTTCAGGGAGCCCTGAAGCCGAGTTTATACCGTTCACTTCCATAGTCATATTACTGGAGTCTGGCACCGCGTTTCCAATTTCAATCTTGATTTTTTCCGCCATGCCTTCACCTATGTTGAGATTATGATCAGCCTTAACTTTTTTGACGATAGCTTCATTGAATTCATCACCGCCGACTCTGATGGCGTTAGTCTTTACCATACCGCCGAGAGAGATGACAGATACCTCGGTAGTTCCACCGCCGATGTCGCAGACCATGTGTCCCGCCGGTTCCCAGATGGGGATACCCGCGCCGATGGCGGCCGCGAGGCTTTCGTTGATGACGATAACGTCTTTTGCGCCAGCTTTTAAGGCGCTCTCTTCTACTGCCCTACGCTCGACTTCTGTAATGCAAGAAGGAATACCGATCACCATACGAGGCTTCACGAAGCGGTAGCGAGGAAGCACCTTTGATATGAAATAACGTATCATCTTTTCGCAAGAATCTAGGTCTGCGATGACTCCATCGCGCAAAGGACGTGTGGCGATGTAGTTCTCCGGCGTTTTCCAAAGCATATTCTTTGCATCCTTACCGACAGCTACTATCCTCTTCGTACCGCGTTCCAACGCAACGACAGACGGTTCGTCAAGAACAATACCCTTCCCGTTCACATATATGAGCGTATTGCACGTTCCCAAATCAATACCAAGTTCCGAAATCGTTCCAAACATTATTCTTCTCCTTATCTGATTGCCAGCCTCTCCCGTGAGGGGCTATGGGTTGGATCAACCCTTATCGCCTTCCGCCATTCGGCGCGCGCCCGTATGGGGTCATTTTCTCTTGCGTAAATTTCTCCAAGCCGGTAATGAGCCTCAGCGTTCTCACCGACGCCATTCAGAATCTCTGTGTACTGTTCTTTTGCGGACTGAACGTCGTTGTTCTCAAAAATTTCACCCAGAAGCAGACGCGCCTGTATTATGGCTTTATAATCTTTTGATATATCTATGCAAAGTTTCAGGTAAGAAACAGCCATGTCGTTGCCAAGTTGCTTATAAGACTGAGCTATAGCCAAAAGCAAAAGATCAGACGGTGGATGTTGCAAGCTTAACGCTTCAGTAAAAGCGTCTGCGCTACTCGAATAGTCGTGAAGAGTAGCGTAAGCAAGTCCCAACCATTCAGGCGTATCCACGGCGCGTCCCTGTTCCCATTGAATTCCTTGTGATAATTCTAAAAATTTTACCGCTAAATCGGCGAAATTCGCTCCCTTGTTATAGTACGCCTTGCCAAGTACATAGAAAACAAATCCATCCTTGTCAGTGCTTTTGACAATCAAAGCCTTTCTTAAATCTCGGATGGTTATGTCTATATATGCCTGTTTACTTGCTTCGGTTATTTGGGACAACGATAACTGATACGCGGAAAAACCGCGTAATATCAGAGAATCGTAATCCAAAGGCGAATTTTTTAGCGTCTCTTCACCGATATTAAAGGTTTTTTCATAATCGGCGTTCTCCCATAAAGTTTGGACGGTTTTCCTTTCCTCTGCGCGAATATGCGGCGGTTTTATAATTAAAGGAACGCTTGCTAAAAAAAATATCGCTGTAAAGATAGTCAATGAAATTACGCAAGTAAAAATCCATCTACGACGCTTGTCGTACCCAGATGAAGTACATCTTTTAGACATTTTGTATTTATTATTATAACTTTGCTGAAAAAAGTCAACCGCTATTTAAGCGAATTTACGCCAAGTTTTACTGTCTTATCATTCTCCGATCCCTCTTTATATTGCCTTCTTTTTACTTTCTTGCTATAATCTAATAAAAAGATACAAGGAGCAAGTAATGACAGACTTGAAAATCATGCGAAATATTGGGATTATGGCGCACATTGACGCGGGAAAGACCACCACGACGGAGAGAATCCTCTATTATACAGGCAAAAGTCATAGAATAGGCGAGGTTGATGACGGCGAGGCGATTATGGATTGGATGCCGCAAGAGCAAGAACGCGGCATCACCATACAGAGCGCGGCGACTACTATTTATTGGAAAGGCGCGCAAATTAACATCATTGACACGCCTGGTCACGTAGACTTCACTGCGGAAGTTGAGCGTGCGCTCCGTGTGCTTGACGGCGCGATAGCTATTTTCGACGCGGTAAGCGGCGTTGAACCCCAGACCGAAACCGTGTGGCGGCAGGCTGAGCATTACAAGACTCCATGTATCGGCTATGTGAACAAGATGGACAGGCTCGGCGCGGATTTCTTCCGTGTGCTTGACGATGTGCGGCGGAAACTTGGCGCGGAGCCAACCGCGCTACAAATACCCATCGGCGCGGAAGGCGGCTTTGAAGGGCTCATCGACCTTATCGCCATGAAAGAGATTCGTTGGAATACAGATCGTGAAGGCGAGGAGATGCTTATCTCGGACATAGCGCGGGAACGGCTTGAGTCTGCCAATGAGTGGCGGGAGAAACTCATCGACAATCTTTCCGCGAAGTCGGATGCTATTACTGAAAAGTTCCTTGCCGGCGAAGAGGTGTCTGTGTCGCTTATGAAGACCGAAATACGCAAGGCGGTTTTGAAGCGTGATTTCTTTCCGATATTCGTCGGGGCTTCCCGCCGCAACATAGGCGTTCAGCCTCTCATAGATGCGGTAGTTGACTTTTTGCCGTCTCCAGATGAGACCGCGCCTGTGCATGGACACCACGTCAAAAAGAACGAAGAAATCCTCATTCCCTGTAATCCGTCTGCTCCGCCGCTTGGTCTTGTCTTCAAGATTCAGAACGACAAGGAGGCGGGGAGTCTCTGTTACGTGCGGATGTATTCTGGCGCTATCAAGAACGGGGATGTGGTTTTCAATATCGGGAAGAAGAAGCGGGAACGCGCGCACCGTATTTCGCGGATACATTCAAACAAGTTCGAGCCGCTTGATGCGCTTACTGCGGGGGACATTGGTGTTATCGTGGGGCTTAAACTAGCGCAGACCGGCGACACCATTGGCAGTGAGGGCTTCCCGGTCAATCTTGAACGGATGCAATTCCCTGAGCCTGTCATTTCTGTTTCCATTGAACCGACAACCATGTCGGAGCTTGACAAGCTCAAGGAGTCGCTTGAAATCCTTTCAAAGGAAGACCCGACGTTCACCACGCAGGAGAACAAGGAAACGGGTCAGCTCGTCATATCTGGCATGGGGGAATTGCACCTTGATGTGCTGGTTACGCGTCTTATCAACGATTACAAGGTCAAGGCGAGGATGGGAAAGGCGCAAGTTACCTTCCGGGAATCCGTGAATATAGCGGCTGAGAAATCGGCGCATTTTTCCCGTATCATTGGGGGCAAGGAGAATGCGGCGGACGTCAGTCTTCGTGTGGAGCCGCGTCAGCGCGGCGCGGGCAACAGTTACGCAAACGCGGTAAGCGACAGGGACGTTCCCGCGGCGATTTTCGCGGCTGTGGAACATGGGGTCAATTCGGCGCTCAGTTCGGGTATATTGTTGGGTTATCCGTGTATGGACATTGGGGTAACGCTCATTGACATTGGTTATTCGGAGCTTACCGGCACGGAGTTTGCTTTTGAAGCCGCGGTGAGTCAATGTTTCGACTCTGCGTGTCGTCTGGCGGAGCCGATTCTGCTTGAGCCTGTCATGGCGGTTGATATTACGTCGCCCAGGGAGTTTGTGGGTGAAGTCATGGGTTTCGTCATGCAAAACGGCGGGCAAATCTTGAATATGGAGTCGAAGGCGGTTGTTGATGAGGTGAAATGTCTCGCGCCTATGGCTAAAATGTTCGGTTTTATGACGGAATTGCGCTCCATGAGTCAAGGCAGGGCGGATTTCTCTATGGAATTCTCCCATTTCGA
>JAISEA010000081.1 GCA_031264475.1 Treponema sp.
GAATGTATGGAGACAGCGGCGCGGGAGAAACTTCAGCTTGCGCGTCTCAAGAACTTGGCGGAAAAGCTCTATGAAGCGGTTCCGTTCTACAGAAAAAAGATGGATGAACTCGGCGTTAAAGCGGCGGACATCCATAGCCTCGCGGACATTGAGAAACTTCCCTTTACAACAAAAGACGATATGCGGGACAACTTCCCCTACGGCTTGCTTGCGTGTCCCAAATCAATGATTGAGGAGGTTCATCTGTCCTCTGGCACGACCGGTATACCCGTCTTGGACGCATATACCCGAACCGACGTCGAAATCTGGTGCGAGTCCATGGCGCGGACACTTGCGGGCGGGGGTTGCACCAAGAACGACACGGTGCAGAACTGCTACGGCTACGGATTGTTCACCGGCGGTCCCGGCGCCCACTACGGCGCACGTACCATCGGCGCAAACGTCCTGCCCATGTCTTCCGGCAATACGGAGAGACAACTCATGGTAATGCAACAACTCGGCTCGACCATGCTCACCTGCACTCCATCTTACGCGCTCTATATGGCAGAAGAGGCGCGGGAACGCGGCATTGACCTCCACAAATTACCTATCCACAAAGGATGCTTCGGCGCCGAGCCGTGGAGCGAAAATATGCGGAAGGAAATTGAAGAACGTTACGACATGAAAGCCTATGACATCTATGGGTTGACTGAAATCATCGGTCCAGGAGTCGCTTTTGAGTGCGAGGCGCAAGACGGCTTGCACATCAACGAAGACCTCTTCTACCCTGAGATTATCGATCCTGAAACCGGTAAACAAGTTCCCTTCGGCGAAAAAGGCGAACTCGTGTTTTCAACTATTACTAAAGAAGGCACGCCGCTATTACGGTACCGCACAAGAGACATTACCTACTTTATACCAGGGCGCTGCTCTTGCGGGCGTACTACTATCCGTATGCACCGCCTCTTCGGACGCACAGACGATATGCTCATCATTCGCGGGGTCAACGTATTCCCCAGCCAGATCGAACACGCGCTCATTGAAATCGAGGGAACCGAACCGCACTACTTGATTATCGTTGATCGGGGTCCGTCGCATTTAGACGAAGTGGAGTTGCAGGTTGAAGTGAAACAGGAATTCTTCAGCGATGAGACGAAAAACCTTGAGGGCTTGCGTAACCGCATCGAAAGTGTGATGAAGTCTAAGTTGCAGGTTGGCTTAAAGGTGAAGCTCGTGGAGCCGAAAACCCTTGAGCGTTCTATGGGTAAATCTAAACGAGTGATTGATAGACGGAAGATTTAAAGGAGAAAACAATGGCTGAATTAAGACAAATTTCTGTATTTCTGGAGAATTTGGCGGGACGGCTGGGAGAAGTAACCCATGTACTTGCAGACGCGGGCGTTAATATGCGGGCGATTAGTATCGCAGATACGGCTGACTTCGGCATTTTACGGTTAATTGTAGACGACACGGACAAGGCGATTGCGGCGCTGAAAGCGGCTGGCTTTACTACGCGGCTTACTAACGTTGCGGCGGTGGAAATTGAAGATAAACCCGGTAGTTTGGCAAAAGTGATGGAGCTTTTCCAACAGTCCAAGGTGAATATCGAGTATCTTTACGCATCGCTTGAAGGCAAAGCCGGAAAAGCCGCGGTTATATTCAAACTATCCGACCACGAAAAAGGACTTGAAATCGTCAAGGAAAACGGACTGGTTACGATAGCCTCTTTTTAGCAGCCTGATTCTGCTATGGTAGCCATGGCTGACATAGCAGAATCAGTTCCAATACTCACGCGGAGGAAGTCTGCAATGCGAGGCGCATTGAAATGCCGTGTGAGTATGCCTTTTTCACGGAAGTACGCGAAAAGGTCTGCTCCTTTCCGAGAAGGGCAACGGATGAAAATGAAATTTGCATCGGAAGGAATCACTTCAAACCCCATAGAAACGAGAGAAGCAGATACCCTTTCGCGTGTATCAACGATCTTGCGGATAATGCTGTCATAGTAGGCTCTGTCCTTCATTACCGCAATCGCGCCAGCTTGCGCCAAACGATCTACGGTGTAGGAATTGAAAGAGTCTCGCATACGACATAGCCCTTCAATAAGACTCTCATCGCCAATGGCAAAGCCAACCCTAAGCCCAGCAAGAGAAGCGAACTTGGACAAAGTATGAACGGTGAGCAGGTTTGGGTAAGTCGCCACGTATGACGCGACAGACAGGTTTTCTTTGGCGAACATCGCGTATGCTTCATCTATGATGACAACGCGGTCTTTCCGCGCCGTAACAATGGACAGAACTGAGGATATATCCATACCCCGTCCGGTTGGCGCGTTGGGATTCGGGAAAACCACGCCTGCGTGAAGAGACTCCTTCGTGTAATCACCGAGATTTATAGAGAAATCGTCATTCAGCGGCGGACGTTCAAACGGAACGCCCCACAGACCCGCGTAAACCGGGTAGAAGCTATAGGTAATATCAGGAAAAAGAACCTTATCAGAGAAAAACGCCCCGAAAGCAAAAGCTAGAATCTCGTCAGAACCATTACCTACAAAGACCTGTTTAGGCTGAACCCCGAATCTTTCGGCTATCGCCTCTCGCAATTCCCAACATTCAGGGTCCGGGTAGAGCCTTAGCCTGTCGTCAACCGCGCGTTTGATTGCTTCTATGACAAGCGGAGACGGTGGATACGGGTTTTCGTTTGTGTTAAGTTTGATGAATCGCCGATCCCGCGGCTGTTCACCCGGAGTGTAGGGAGCGAGACCGCGTACTCGCTCATTCCAAAATTCTCTCATCTTTATTACTGCCATGTGTTCTGGATGAGATATTTGAAACCAAAGAAGCTGATGCTACAATTTTTGAGATATTTTCCTACATCGCCATTGGCTATTTCCGGTGTTATACCGACTAACACGCCGCCGCCTAAGCGGAATCTATTTGACAATCTTAACCACACCGAAGCTTCAGGAAGCATATATGGTCCTGCAAGGTAGACACTGTAGAAAAGGCTCATAACCCCAATAACGCCGCCACCGACCTGAAGGTTGAAGGTAACAGGTCCCGCGTCCGCTTCGATGTAAGCAATGGGATACAGGATATTGAAGATAAAGCAGACTGAAATATCCCGAAATCCCACGCCTACCCGCCATTTGCCGAAATTAAACTGCCCAAAGAGACCGATGTCGCCAGTCGGCACTAGAGGACCGCTCGTAGTTGAATAACCCGATGTATCAGCTATGTCGGTATAATCATCTCCAGTATAGAAAAAATCTTCGGAAAGTAGAGGAATCATGAATGCGTTGACTCCTAAATCCCAACGAATCTGATTTTCCGCAAAAAGCGGAGTAAATGAATAAAAAAGAAATATAGTTATTATTTTAAGTTTCATACTAATAGTATACCATATTTTCTACCATTTTCAAGCTTATTCCTGAAATATTTGAAAGAGAATTATGTTTCAAACAATATAGGCAAGGCTTGTTATTTTTGCGGCATTAAGTATAATAATTTAAGTTATATAAGGAGTAAACATGGCTGAGCAAGGCAAAGCGACAATGGAAAAAATAACGTCTCTGGCGAAACGCCGGGGCTTCGTGTTTCAATCTTCGGAAATATATGGAGGGCAGAACGGCGCGTGGGACTATGGTCCCCTAGGAGTCGAACTGAAAAACCGCATAGCGCAGAACTGGTGGAAGGAAATGACCCAGTTGTACGATGAGATAGTCGGCATAGACGCGGCGATTCTTATGCATCCTCGCGTGTGGGAGGCGTCAGGGCACGTGGAAAACTTCACGGACCCGCTTGTGGACTGCAAGAAATGCAAGGTGCGGTTTCGTGCGGATCAAATCCCGCCGGAAAATCTGGCGGAGAAGAAGTGTCCTGAATGTGGCGGTGAACTTACTGACACGCGTAAATTCAACCTGATGTTCAAGACGAACATCGGACCTGTCGAGGGCGGCGACAATGCGATCTATTTACGTCCGGAAACCGCGCAGGGGATTTACGTCAACTACAAGAACGTGATACAGAGTAACCGTATGAAAATCCCCTTTGGCATCGCGCAAATCGGCAAAGCTTTTCGCAATGAGATTGTTACGAAAAACTTCATTTTCCGTACCTGTGAATTTGAGCAAATGGAAATGCAATATTTCGTAAAGCCGGATACCGATGTCGAATGGTTTAACGAGTGGAAAAAGCGTCGGTGGGCGTACTACGAGCGGCTTGGCGTTAAGGTGGAAAGCCTTCGATGGCATCAGCATGGGCCCGATGAGCTTGCCCATTACGCTAAGGATGCCTACGACATCGAGTATCTGTTTCCTATGGGGTGGAAAGAGCTTGAGGGTGTGCACAATCGCGGGCAATACGACCTTATGCGGCATACGGAGTTTTCTGGCAAGGATTTGCAATACATGGATCAGGATGATGGTAATAAGAAATACATCCCGTTCATCATTGAGACGTCTGCGGGGCTTACGCGTACTTTACTCATG
>JAISEA010000044.1 GCA_031264475.1 Treponema sp.
TTGAACTGCTCGTAGCTCGACAAGGAGCGCTCTTCTATCTGTCCGTCGCGCCGCGTGAAGAATGGCATATAGCGCCCGCTCGCGTCCGTGCCTGCCGTATTAGCGTGAGCCGCATCGTCTCCATCTACCGCGTTGACGTCCCAGACCGCAAACATACCCAAGAACTCTGGATTCGATTCCATAACGCTACGCAGCATCGCGCTGTAACGTTCTCTGCGCTCCTCTGGCGCCACGCTCCTATATGAATTCATCACATCCGCCATGGACTTCGCCATGTAATAATAATTCTCATACATACTTTGCAGGCGTATCGCGTACATCCCTGTAAGATTCGCCATATTCTCATAAATCTCCTCGCTCTGCAAAGACCGCGCTCGCACCAGCAGAATAATTGCCACGCTCGTTACGAATAGCGCCACCAAACTCACTACCGTTAATGTTAACCTTACCTTTAATTTCATCTTGTTCCTTTTCTCCTCATATCCAAAAATCTGAATCAACTAGACCTCTATTAAACAAGTAACGATAGCATATTAGTGAAATCTAACTTTGTCAAGTATGTATTATTTCCAATGACCTCTTCCTTGAGGTTAAACTTGACCATTCAGATTCGCGGTTAATCTTTCTTACTTTGGTACAGAAGAGGCAGGACGCTGTCCTTCGTCTAGGCAGGACGCTGTCTCTCGTCTAGACGAGACGCTGTCCTTCGTCTAGGCAGGACGCTGTCCCTCGTCTAGGCAGGACGCTGTCCCTCGTCTAGATAGGACGCTGTCCCTCGTCTAGACGAGACGCTGTCCTTCGTCTAGGCTGGATCAAGGGCGTAGTCTAGGCTGGATCAAGAGCGTAGTCTAGGCTGGATCAGGGGTGTAGTCTAGGCTAGATCAAGACCCTAGTCTAGGTTGGATCAGGGGTGTAGTCTAGGCTGGATCAAGAATGTAGTCTAGATTGGGTGGTTTTTTTTGGGGGGGGGGTAGCGGAAGACCGCGCAAGCGGTCTGGAGCGGAGGGGGGCGCACCACAAGGGCGCCTGTGTGCCATCCTCCGTTTAGGGAAAGACGCGCCCCCCTTCTTTATTTATTACTTATTTAGTTAAACGGGTTATGTCTGATACCTTACTATTGAATAGCGTCAGCGGGGTGGGGAGGGACCCCCTTTCAAACTACACCCATTGAGAAGTTGTTAAACACCCTTCGGGTGCGGGGTCAGCGGGTCCACCTTTCAAACGATGCCCGTTAAGAAGTATTTAAACACGCAAAGCGTGTTTATTTTGCCTTCTGTTTCTTTAATAGTGGTTTCAAATATTGCCCTGTATAAGACTTCTCGCACTTTGCCACCTTTTCTGGCGTACCCATAACGACCACTTTGCCGCCTTTGTCGCCGCCTTCGGGTCCAAGGTCAATAAGCCAGTCAGCCTGTGAAAGCACGTCCAGATTGTGTTCAATTATCACAACCGTGTTGCCCTGGTCAACAAGACGCTGAATCACAGCCATAAGCTGTTTCACATCAGCGAAGTGCAAGCCTGTAGTCGGCTCGTCAAGCACGTAAAACGTCTTTCCAGTAGATCGCTTGGACAATTCAAGCGCCAATTTGACCCTCTGCGCTTCTCCACCGGAAAGAGTAAGAGCGGACTGACCAAGCTTCACGTAGCCCAGCCCCACGGACAACAACGTCTTTAGTTTATGGGCGATAGCGGGAATAAAACAGAAGAAATCCGCGGCTTCTTTGATAGTCATATCCAAGACGTCGGCAATGTTCTTGCCTTTGAATCGTATTTCCAACGTCTCCTTGTTGAAACGCGCTCCCCTGCACACGTCGCACGTGATGTAAACGTCAGGGAGGAAGTTCATCTCTATCTTAATTGTACCATCGCCTTGACAATGTTCGCACCTACCGCCCTTCACGTTGAAACTGAATCGTCCGGGCTTATACCCGCGCATCTTGGATTCAGGCAGGCTGGCGAAAAGATCGCGGATGCCCGTAAATACGCCCACGTAAGTCGCAGGATTGGAGCGTGGAGTTCTGCCGATGGGACTCTGGTCAATATCAATCATCTTGTCGATATTCTCCGCGCCTTCGAAGGATTTATAAGTGCCTTCAGACCTAGCGGTGTGGTAGATGTAGTTTGACAGAGCAGGTACAAGCACATTTTGGAGCAAAGTAGATTTACCTGATCCAGACACGCCCGTGATGCAGGTAAATGTACCAAGGGGAATTTCAATACTGATGTTTTTTAGGTTATGCTCTGACGCGCCCTTCAGCTTGATGGAAGAACCGTTGCCCTTGCGCCGCTTTTGGGGAATGTTAATCTTGAGCGTTCCCGCCAAATACTGCCCGGTAAGGCTTTCCCCAATCTGCGACACCTCCTCTGGCGTACCTTGAGCCACAATATTTCCCCCGTGAATACCCGCGCCTGGTCCCAAATCCACGATATAATCCGCAGTACGGAGCGTCTGTTCGTCATGCTCTACGACGATGAGCGTATTGCCCAAGTTGCGTAAATACAAAAGCGTGTCTATAAGTTGCTGATTATCCCGCTGGTGTAAGCCTATACTCGGCTCATCAAGGATGTAAAGCACCCCGACCAAACCAGAACCGATTTGCGTAGCGAGCCGTATACGTTGCGCCTCTCCACCAGAAAGAGTCGCCACCTTGCGTTCAAGCGATAGATAATCAAGCCCTACGTTCTTCATGAAGCCGAGCCGCGCGTTAATCTCTTTGAGAATTTGCTCGGATATCTTCTTCTCGCTCTCATTTAATAGAATATTTTTGAAGAATTCGACGGAATCTGCGACTGAAAGGCTGTTGAGTTCCCAGATGTTCTTGCCGTTGATCGTTACTGACAATGCTTCAGGCTTGAGGCGCTTGCCGCCGCATGATTTACAGTAGCGATGGCTCATGAATTTTTCAAGCCAATCCTTGACGTCCTCGGATTGGGTCTCCATGTAACGGTGTTTGAGCTCTTCGAGAACGCCGGGGAACGTGATGTTGTATTCAAAACGTCCTGTTTTATCGCGGTTTTCATAACGTATACCTATTTTCTCAGTTGTACCATACAAGATAGCTTTCAACGCCTCCTTTGGAAGGTCCTTGAGAGGCGTTGAAAGCTCGAACTTGAAATGTTTGGCGAGTCCCTCTAAGCGGCTTCGGTTCCACGCGGCATCTGGATGATAAGGGATGATACCCCCTTGGTTAAAAGAAAGGTTGCGATTGGGTATCACAAGGTCCACGTCAAATTCAAGATTCGCTCCGAGTCCAGCGCAGTCTGGACAGGCGCCGAAAGGATTGTTGAATGAAAAGAGTCGAGGCTGTAATTCAGGGATTGAGATGTTGCAATCTGGACACGCGCTTCTTTGGGAAAAGAAATGTTCTTTAGGCGTATGGTGTGCGTTGTCTTTGTTCACCAGAACGAGGAGGAGTCCGTCTGACATACCGAGAGCCGCTTCAACGGATTCGGCAAGCCGCGGTCGCGCACTTGCTCTTATGATGAGTCGGTCAATCACGACTTCAATCGTATGCTTTTTCTGTTTGTCGAGTTCAATTGACTGTTCGTCATCTAAACTTATCAAGACACCGTCTATACGAATTCGGGCATAGCCTGCCTTTTTCGCATCCTCAATGACTTTTTGATGTTCTCCCTTCTTACCTCTAATGATAGGAGCCAGCAGATGAATACGACTGCCTTCTTCCGTCGCCATTATCGCATCTATGATTTGATCTACAGTCTGCTCTTTTATCTCCTTTCCGCACTTGGGGCAATGCGGCACGCCGATTCTTGCGTAGAGGAGGCGGTAATAGTCGTAAATTTCGGTGACTGTCCCTACTATTGAGCGAGGGTTTCGGTGCGTGGTTTTCTGTTCTATGGCGATGGCGGGTGACAGTCCTTCTATATAGTCGAGGTCGGGTTTATCCATATGACCCAAGAATTGCCGTGCGTATGTGGAGAGGCTTTCCACATACCGACGTTGTCCTTCGGCAAATATGGTATCAAATGCGAGCGAGCTTTTCCCTGATCCTGAAAGTCCTGATATAACTATGAGTTTGTCCCGCGGTAGTTCGACATCTATATTCTTGAGATTGTGTTCGCGGGCGCCTTTTATGATAAGTTTATTCATAAGGGAGTATCATAATCAAATTTGCAAAATTGTTAAAGTCCTCCGCGAGGTATCGTAATAATGCTATTAAATTTTAACAGGATTATCCCCCCTCGTATACCTGACTAAAATATCAAACGGGATCGCTTCTTGATCTCGTAAGATCAGAACTTGGTATAGGTGTACGGAAACTTCGTAGGTGTACTACCATGGAACCTGTAGGTTCTGTCATGGAACCTCGAAGTTCCGCCTTGGAAACTGTAAGTTCTGTCATGGAACCTCGAAGTTCCGCCTTGGAAACTGTAGGTTCTATCTTGGAACCTCGAAGTTCTGTCATAGAAACTGTAGGTTCTATCATAGAACCTCGAAGTTCTGTCATAGAAACTGTAGGTTCTATCATAGAACCTCGAAGTTCTGTCTTGGAAACTCTAGGTTCTGTCTTGGAACCTCGAAGTTCCGCCTTGGAAACTGTAGGTTCTATCTTGGAACCTCGAAGTTCTGTCATGGAAACTGTAGGTTCTATCATGGAACCTCGAAGTTCTATCATGGAACCTCGAAGTTCTGTCATGGAACCTCGAAGTTCTATCATGGAACCTCGAAGTTCCGCCTTGGAACCTCGAAGTTCCGCCTTGGAACCTCGAAGTTCCGCCGAGGAAATATTTCATGGCGAAAAGCCGTCCGCGACATTCTTCTTGAAAGAAGACGCTACGGCTGTTTCGCCTAAAATGTCTGACTGTTCTTCGCTTCTTCTGAGGGTCATAACCTGTCTCTAAAAAGGTGGGGCAGAACAAGACGTTTTTAAACACACCATGTGTGAACACCCGAAGGGTGCGGGTATACGCAGGTATAATTGCGAATTTTAATAAGCCATATTCTTAAAATAATACAGATCAATGCAGACGTTTTCAGAACTGAACAATATGTATAGATAAGAGGCATTGTAACAAGTGGGAGTACAGAGTGGTTCCTGTTTCCGCCGAACTTTGCGTGTTACTCTATCAAACTTTGTGTAACACCAGCAAAAAAGAAAAAAATCCCTTGCCGTTTTGTATTGTTTTTAGTATGTTATATGCACAAAATATTAATTAAGACCCTGTGCGGGTTTAAAAACTAATTCAGGCGCGAATTTATTTTCACGTTTGATATGAGTAAAGAGGAGAAAAACATGGCAAAACAGTTGCTGTTCAGCGAAGACGCCCGGCGCAAACTGCTTGACGGCGTTGAGCAAATGTCCAAAGCCGTTAAGGTAACACTCGGACCAAAAGGGCGCAATGTGCTTTTGGACAAGAAATTTGGTGCGCCCACCATCACCAAAGACGGCGTTTCGGTGGCGAAAGAGATCGAGCTTGTGGACCCCTATGAAAATATGGGAGCGCAACTTCTGAAAGAAGTTGCGACGAAAACCAATGACTTGGCGGGCGATGGCACCACGACCGCTACAGTTTTGGCGTATTCTATGGTAAAAGAAGGACTGAAGGCGGTCGCGGCTGGTATGACCCCCATCGAGCTCAAGCGTGGTATCGATAAAGCTGTTGAAATCGCGGTTGAGGAGATCAAGAAAAACTCGAAAAACATCAACGAAAAAGAGGAAATCACTCATGTGGCTTCAGTTTCTGCCAACAACGACTTAGAAATCGGTTCTACTATCGCGGACGCGATGGAAAAAGTCGGAAAAGATGGCGTTATCACCGTTGAAGAGTCCAAAACAATGTCCACTACCATCGACTTTGTTGAAGGTATGCAGTTCGATCGCGGCTATATTTCCGCGTATTTTGTTACTGATCGCGACACTATGACCAGTGTCTACGAAGACGCTTTCATTCTCATTCATGACAAGAAAATCTCTACGATGAAGGATATTTTGCCTTTGCTCGAAAAAGTAGCGCAGTCTGGCAAACCCCTCCTTATCATCGCCGAGGATATTGATGGCGAAGCTCTCTCCACGCTCGTCTTGAACAGTCTGCGTGGAACCCTCCGCACCTGCGCCGTGAAAGCGCCCGGCTTCGGGGACAGACGCAAGGCTATGCTCGAAGACATCGCCGTTCTGACAGGCGGACAGGTCATCACCGAAGAACTTGGACTGAAACTTGAAAACACGGACCTCAGTCAGCTTGGACGCGCAAAGACCATCAAGATTGACAAAGATAACACGACCGTTATCAACGG
>JAISEA010000046.1 GCA_031264475.1 Treponema sp.
TTGAACTGCTCGTAGCTCGACAAGGAGCGCTCTTCTATCTGTCCGTCGCGCCGCGTGAAGAATGGCATATAGCGCCCGCTCGCGTCCGTGCCTGCCGTATTAGCGTGAGCCGCATCGTCCCCATCTACCGCGTTGACGTCCCAGACCGCAAACATACCCAAGAACTCTGGATTCGATTCCATGACGCTCCGTAGCATCACACTGTAACGTTCTCTGCGCTCCTCTGGCGCCACGCTCTTATATGAACTCATCACATCCGCCATGGACTTCGCCATGTAATAATAATTCTCATACATACTTTGCAAGCGTGTCGCGTACATCCCTGTAAGATTTGCTATATTCTCATAAATCTCCTCACTCTGCAAAGACTGCGCCCGCACCAGCAGAACAACTGCCACGCTCGTTACGAATAGCGCCACCAAACTTACTACCGTTAATGTTAACCTTACCTTTAATTTCATCTCGTTCCTTTTCTCCTCATAAATAAAACTAAAAACATTAGCACGACGTAATAAACGTGAAATGAGAATACGAATTCTATCCAAACTCGTCTCGCTAAATGTCATGTATTTAAAACGCCGTATATCCAAAAAATCTGAATCAACTAGACCTATACAAAACAAGTAACAATAGCATACTAGTGAAATCCAACTTTGTCAAGTATGTATTATTCTCAATAACCTCTTCCTTTAGATTAAACTTGACCATTCAGATTCGCGGTTAATCTTTCTTACTTTGGTACAGAAGAGGCAGGACGCTGTCATTCGTCTAGGCTGATCCCGATACCTAACCTAGATTGATCCCGAACCCTAGTCTAGGCTGGAACGCGCCCATCGTCTAGGCTAGACTGTGCCCATCGTCTAGGCTAGACTACGACCCTAGTCTAGGCTGGACTACGACCCTAGTCTAGGCTAGATCAGGGGTGTAATCTAGGCTGGATCAAGACCCTAGTCTAGGCTGGAACGCGCCCATAGTCTAGGCTAGATCAAGACCTTCGCCTAGGCTGGATTACGACCCTCGCCTAGGCTGGATCAGGGAATGTAGTCTAGAATGGTTGGGGGGTAGCGGAAGACCGCGCTGTGGGGAACCGGAGCGCGGGGGGCGCACCACATGGGCGTCGGTGTGCCATCCTCCGTTTAGGGAAAGACGCGCCCTCCTTCTTTATAGAGAAGTAACTGTATAAGAGAAGGTAATAATGTTGTTTTCTAATAAGGTCCCTGTTTGCTTGCAAGCTTCGCCGCCTGTCGGGCACCCTTAGGGTGTTCTAAAGCGTCTTGCTCTACGCCTGTCAGGGGGTAGTGGTACTACCTTTCGGACAACGAGTAGGAACCCCGCTTGTTTACAAGTGCACCCTTAGGGTGTTCTAAAGGCGTCCTGTCGGGCATCCTTGGGGGTGTGAATAAAGAGCGGATAGGACTAAAGGCGGCACCATTGAGGAAACGTCTACGTGAAACATCGCAAGTTCCTTTACCGTTGACGAGCGGACAGCGAGGAATTTCGGGTTGGACGGGATAAAGATAGTCTCTATACGAGGATCAATAGCCTTGTAGATCGCCGCAATCTCCATTTCATAGGCAAAGTCAGCCTGCGCCCGCAGACCCCTGACCAATATCAAGGCGTTCTGTTCCTTCATAAAGTCAGTTACCAGCGAGTCGTGTCCGAAAATATGCACGTTTTTGAGAGATTGCGTCAACCTTTCAAGCATCTCAATACGCTCTTCAAGAGAGAAAAAGGACTTCTTTTGACTATTATGCGCCGCAACCACAAGAAGCTCGTCAAAAAGCGCGGCGGCTCTTTCAATAATATCAGTGTGACCCAGCGTCGGCGGGTCAAAAGACCCCGCGAAAACCGCCCTTCGTATCATCTTAACTTGAATGTCCCTATGACCGCAACACGGTAGAATTCGAGATGAATAGGCTCTGGAGACACAACGCGATCTTGGTAGAAGGCGTTGCCTTCCGTTTCCGAGGTGAAAGTCCGCCGCGTCCAAAGCTGGGCAAGCGCCGCTATGCCGACCCGTTCCGTTACCGTGAAGTTAAACAGAATAGAAAAAGTCCACCGCGCCAACTCGTCTCCCCACGTCTCCCGATTCTTAGTCGTGTAGAGATAATTGCTCGCTTCAGCCAGCAACCCTACCATGTTGAGGAATAGAGGCATCTGATAGCCAAGTAAGTAGTTGCCGTAGTAGTTCCACCCGTTCATGTTCTCACCGTCGTCGTTTTCAAAATACCAAGGTTCACTGTTTTTCGCCGAAGAATAGCCCGCATAGTTGACCTCATGGTAAGTACGAAACACGACGTGGTTCCAGTCGCCGGGAAAAACCGCGGCAAGATCGAACTGCACAGCCGCGCCCACCTTTGCGCTCCACAAGAGACCGTCAAAGCCGCGCCCGTCCACTATAACGCCTTCGCCGTCCTTCCGTACTACGCCTATGCCATAGATGTCTTCGCCAAAGAGGTTGATGTTCCAACCTGAACCGATCCGTCCTCCGGTTACGAGCTGAAAGAAAGCAATGGGCGTCCATGTAACCTCAGCGACTCCGTTGACGGAAATAGGAGAGACTTCCGCCCTTAATACAGCCGTAATGTTGTTATCCGCAACGAGTGGATTCTGCCCTTGCAAAAAGGGAAAGACGAAACTCTGGCTCAACGCGACCTTTGCTTCGGGTCTGGACGACACGGTGAAGGAAATGTCCGTGCTCGTTTCTATCGTCTCATCCGCAAATGCAAAAACGACGCTTGAAGAAAGAAGTATAACAAAGAGAACTTCTTTTAAGGAATTCATATAGACCTCCGATCTTTCTGGTAACTAAAATAGGCTGTTTCTGAAAAGATGATGTGGTCAAGAAAGCTCAGCCCCAGAACTTCCGCCGCGGCGCGTAACCGCTTGGTTATTTCATCGTCTTCTGGCGAAGGCGTAACCTGCCCCGAAGGGTGATTATGCGCCACGATCACCGCAGTAGCCCTGTCCAAAATCGGATCCGCGAATACTTCTCTGGGGTGCACCATAGTTCTATTCACGAGTCCTATGGTAACGACACGCGCCGCAAAAACCTCGTGCGCACCGTTAAGGGAAATACAGATGAAGTATTCCTGTCTACGATTGGCGTAGTGTTTGATAAGGTCGAAAGCGTTTTCAGGACCATGTATCCGCGTTCCCGTAACGCCCCACCGTCTTCTGCCGAATTCGAGCATAGCCGCGATGGAACAGGAGTTGTCTTTGCCGATTCCTTTTATCTTCACCAGCTCCGCAACATCAGGTACGCCCTTTCCCGCGTCAAGACGTTCAAGTAACTCCCCGGCAAGCGCCCAAACGTCTTTGCCTTTTACACTTGTGCTAAGCAAGATAGCGAGGAGTTCCCGATCAGAAAGAGCAGACGCCCCTTTAGCGAGGAGTCTCTCCCGCGGTCTGGTTTCAGAGGGTAGTTTTGCCCCCGCATCCCGCGTTTCACCACATTCATTAACATTGTCTTCGTAATTCACGTATACAATACGGTGTTACCATGAAAATTGATTCTCTTTATTATGATTTATTGAACGATTCTTGTCAATCGTATTACTTATTAGCCCAGATTCTGAGCGCACCAGTGAACAATGAGGAGGCGCAGACGGTTGGATCGGTTTAGGTCGTTGTTGAGAACGGCGTTACTGAAGACCGTGTGGGCTATAGTTTGCTTGGACGCTTCACGAATCCATTGAGAGAATGGAGACGGGTTGTTATCGAGCGCATAGGCGCGGACCGCGATGAGGAAATTCTCTACATATTGCATAGAAGGCTTTTTCTTGAACAGCCCAACTACATTCTTACAATGCTCGACTGCGGCTTCCGCCTCGTCAACGGCAAGTACGGAACTGAGGCTTTCGTCTTCTAAGAATCGGGTAAGGAGCGAATAGAAGTGGGGAAGATTGAGGATGTTAGCCATTGCTAGGACTATCTCGTCTTTGAGATAACGCGGCGGGTCTTCTGATCGCAGGATGGAGAGTAAGGTCGGTAGAGACTCCGACGACTTGTAAATACCGAAAGCCTCTACGCCCATTATTTTGAGGCGTGGGTTCTTGGCGCCTAAGACGATATTCTCTATGTGAGGACGGAAAGCCTCGTCATTCAGACGCGCGAGCGCGATGATAGACTCGCCTGCAAGCATATAATCGTCTGATTCAGACAGCTCTCGAAGCACGGGAATGGCAATGGAAACGCCCTGTTTGCCTAGTATGCGCGCGGAGATATAAGCCGTCGTGTAATGGTTGTTCACCAAGTCTCGCATCAAGACTTTTTCCGCATTGTCGTTCAAGGCGGAAAGCGTCTCCATAGCGCGGAACGCTTCAAGCCGCGTGGCGAGTCGTGGGGATTTCGCCCGTTCAAGTAAGTCCTTGATTGATAGGACTGACGGCGTGTCATGGAGCGCGTCTAGTATCGCTTCTTCCTGCGCCGAATCGCTCGTCTTGCCGAGTTTATCGAGCAAGGTGATGGCGCGTAGGTCGCGGAAAGAAAAGATGATCTCTATTGCGTTTTTGAAGGACATGGATCCCAAACGCACTAGGTTTTTCTGAAAGAAGAGGGCGACGCCTGTTATAACGAATAACAGGATATAGAGTAGTTTGAAAGTGACGAACCGCGAGAACCCGGCGTCTGTGAAGGCGTCGAGGAAAACGCCCGCGAGGAAAGAGCCGCTTGCGCCCGCTATGCCGAAGCAAATGAAGTAGACGATACCCATATCAAGCATATACTTCGCGGGCACGAGTCCCAGAAAATAGGTTTGAGCTATGCCTTCTGCTCCTAGAAAGCCAAAGTTCAGCAGGAAAAACAAGAATATCAAGAACACGATGACAATGCTTATGGTTCCTACTGCGCTCTGTGGGAAAACTATGATGGGAATCATGCTCATAAAGCTTAAAGCGGTACAGACGATGAACAAAGGTTTCATGCCGATGCGGTCTATGAGGAATTTCGTCAGAAACCCTATACAGAGTTGACCTAATCCGCCGAAGACCGTGTAGAGAATCACGAGTCCGTCGCTCTGGTTGAAGACTTCCCTGCTGTAGACAACGACAAACGCCCGTGCAACGCCGGACGCGAGGGCTATCATGAAGAGGATGGTGATGAATTTCTTGAAAGCCTTATCCGCGAAGGACTCTTTCAACATCTTTGTGAAGTTGACTTTTTCCGTATTTTTGTTGGTTTCTGGTTCAGGGAGGCGTTTGAGTAGGATTCCGCTTATGACGCCGCTTATCATGCCAAACGCGATGATTATCGCGTAGAGGAAGAGGGGTGGATCGTCCCATAGGCTTAAAAGCATGGCGATGGCGAGGTTGGTTGCCATTCCAAGTCCCGCGTTGATGATCTGAATCAGGGTCATATACCCGCCTCTGTCGGAGCCGACTGCGAGTTTGTCAAGCACGGGGTTGTTGCCTATCATACCGATCCCGCGATTCATGTGAAAACAGAACGAGCCTATGACGATGAGTCCAAGAGCGGTTTCACGGTGTCCGTTATTAAAAACAAAGGGGGCGGCAAGGAGGGGCGCCATGAAGAGGGAGCGTAAGACCCAGGCAAGCGCGTAGACTTTCATTATGGAGAATATCTTCGCTAGGATTTTGCCTACGGGTAGGAAGAAATACGCTACATAGACAAAGGAACTCAAGACTCCGATGAAGGTGGAGGAGGCGTTCAGTCTCAGCGCGAATATGGTGATGAGGCTCCCTGCCAATATGGTGTAGGAAAGAGCGTTAAGCGTGTTAAATATATTAAACAGAGAACGGGCTTTTTTCAGTCTATATGGTGAAAGCATATTCGTCATAGTTGCAAATCCTCCGCACATACTTCATGTGTTTAAATACTTCCCAAAGGTTGTTGTCCGAAAGGTAGGCGACTTCCTAATAAGTAAGAAGGGGGGCGCTATTTCCAAAACGGAGGTCGCCAGCGCCCACCCTTGTGTCGCGCCCCCCTCCGCTCCACACCCGAAGGGTGTTTAAATACTTCATAACGGGTGTTGTCCGAAAGGGGGCGCCGCGGTCCCCGTCTTGACGGAACCACGCTTGCACGTAAGCGTGGTTCCTATTGCCGACTTTCCAATGGGTGTCAGACATCAAGGTTCGCCGCCGCCCCTAGGACAGGTGCCCGACACGCACTCGGGCAGGTGCCTGACACGCACTAAGGCAGGTGCCCACCGCACACTCGGACAGGTGCCCACCACGCACTCGGGCAGGTGCCCACCAGCCGTCGCCACCACGCTGACAACGAGTAGGTTCCGCTTGCAAAGCAAGCGCAACCGTCAAGACAATGGAAGCGGGTCCCCCTTTCAAACAACACCCGTTGTGAAGTATTAAACCACCCGAAGGGTGTCTGCAAGCACGGACGCTTCGCATGAACGCATCGCCAGAATGGTTCTTTCTATAAGTATGTCCAAGTCCCATCCGAGCATTACCGCGCCTCTTTGGATGACCTCACGAGAACAGCCCGCGGCAAAAGCCGGGGTTTTGTATTTCTTCCGCACGGATTTTACCTCTAAATCCTGCACGCTCTTTGTCGGTCTGATAATGGCGACCGCCCATATTAAGCCGGTCAATTCATCTGTGGCGAAAAGAACCTTTTCCATGAAATGAGTCGGCTCCACATCAACGGTGATTCCATAGCCGTGGCTTACAACCGCGTGAATCAGCGCTTCGTTAGCGCCAGCCTCGCGGAGCAACTGGGGCGCTTTCAGGCAATGCTCATTCGGGTATTGCTCAAAGTCAATGTCGTGGAGAAGCCCCGCGACGCCCCAGAATTCCGCGTCGTATTTCTCCCCATCCGAATTCTCGGCAAACCACCTCATTACCCCTTCGACAGTAAGCGCGTGTTGAAGGTGAAATTTGTCCTTGTTGTACTTCTTGAGAAGCTCCCAAGCTTCAGAACGATTCATTGTTCCCTCCTTTTGCGGATGTAGCCCATCCTGTCTCAAATATATCTCATCTTGTCTCAAATATATCTCATATCTTCTCGGATATATCTCGTATCTTCAATTAAACATTATCGCTATTATCTGCAAGGCTTTTCGCCCAAGTATACATGGCTATGGCGAATGCCGTAGATGCGTTAAGACTAGCTTTCGCGCCGAAAAGCGGGATGGACGCCCTACCAAGCGATGTATTTGCCCGCGCCAGACTCTGCGGGCTTACCCCCAGCTCTTCGGAGCCGATGATCATCACGCCGTTTTGTGGAAAAGCGAACTCTTCCAAGGGAACCCCGCCTGTTTCCAAGGCAAAGACGCTCGTCTGTTCCCACGGAGGTTCGCCTCGTTCCCATTTAACCGCGTCCACACAGCCCATAGCGGTACGTTCCGCACGCTTATGCCGTGGGTCCGCGGCGAACCGTGATAGAAAAATCTTCTCAACCCCGAAAGACTCTGCTATGCGGAACACAGAGCCGATATTAAAAGGCGAGCGCACATCTTCCAGATACACCCATACGCCCTTGAAGACCGTCCGTTTCTCTCTATCGAGCTTGTTTTCCGCGTCGAGAAAGTCCCAATCCGCGGGCGTCCGTCCTGTTTCAGCGAGGAGGCGGTGCCGCATCGCATTGACCACCCCGCGGATGTCTCCCTCGCTGCGCATTAAAGTCTCTCGCGCCTGAGTAACCATTGATAAGTCAGAAAAATCGCCTTCAACGAGGCTGAACAGCTCGTTCAGTTCACCGTTTGTATATATCCATTGTCCTGTTTTGCAGAACTGCGCTTCAGCGGCGGTCAACATCTTCAAGATTTTACGGAGTCGCTGTGAACGTGGGATGGTTTTTAGTTTATGGTAATCCATCAGAATGACTGTTTTACGAGTCCGATAAGTTCTTCGGAGGTAACTGTCCACGGGGAGAATCCCGCGAAATCTAAGTCCCGCGCCGCCTCTGCCAAGGGAATCAAGGGATCGAGCTGTAGACCCAGACTTTGCAGATGCGGGTTAATATTCTGCGTATCCAGAGCTGAACGGATAAAAGAAGTTACCAGAGATGCGGATTCCGTAACAGATAGTTTTTCAGAAGGCTTGCCTAACAGAGACGCGACGCTGGCTATTTTTTCCGGGCGGGTAGCTGTGAGTTTTTCTAATATACTGGGCAGAAGAGCCGCCGCGCACAGGGACTTCGCCACTGGAAACCTCCTTGCCATGAGGTAGGATAGAACAGAACCCATACCCGGAGAGCTTAACGCCACGCCCAACGACGCAAGGAAGCCCGCTTCGCCGGCGATGCCGTTCTTGCCATTGCGCCCCGCAATGACCGTACTGTAGAACGCAATAGCTTGTTCCAACAGGGGATCGGATAGGAAGTTAGCTTTTTTTGAGCAGTAAGCTTCGACAGACATACAGAATCCGTCAAAAGCATAGGCGGTGTTTTCATTAGATATGAAGTCGTTGTCCATGATAACCGTTTTACAGAGTCCTTTGGGAAGCCTTATTTGTTTGATACTTCTATCACGAGGGTCTACAGCGAGACACGTACTTGAAAACAGGAAGAAGTCTTCTTTTATAGAAGGAATGGCGATATAAGAGAGGAAACCGTTCTGCGTGAATTTACCGTCCAGAAGGTCGAATATATCTATTTCCGCGTGGACGATGAGAGCCGCGATACGAGCTATGGCTTGGGTAGCTATGCCGCCGAAGCCGATGATGCTCGAACATCGAGCCGCATGAGCGAGAGTAGCCGCCGAAGCCGCTATATCCGCCATTGCCACCGATGGAATCTCGTCAAACAGAATCGCTTCTACATTAGAATCTTTCAAGATGGCGATGAGACGTTCCGTTTCCCTATTTTGGTGGAGGGTTTTATCAGCGGCTATCAGAACCTTATTACCGTATTTGCCGCATATTGTACCGGCGCGGTTTATGGTATCTGTTCCTATGATAATCTCAGGGTCAATGTTAAAGTATATATCACCCACAACAACCTTTCCTCAATTTGCGACTCTATCAGGAGCGGGAGAAACCAAACGCTTCCATAAGCTTATCAGCGGTGGCGTCGAGAACTTCATCATTGATATACGCGGGATCATTGATCCGCTCTTTGATTCGCTCGACAACATCCATGCGTATATCTGGCGCCGCGTCAATAATGCTGTTTATCCTGTACATCTCGCTTTTCTTTAAGCCTTCTGAAGACAGGTCTATGGAGTCTGTTGATGAGAAACGATTCGACTGATTGTAGGCATTAGTCTTACCATCCGGAAGAATAGGATTTATGGAACCTATTGAACTTATCGTGTTGATCATAATTACCCTCTTAATTCTATTTATCGGCACGTCTTTCCTGAAACAAAAATAGAAAATTCACCCATTTGTTCCAAACGCGCACTCAAAATCGTTAAAATTTCCATGACCGACCCGCGCAGGTATTCCTCGTGGAGTTTGGTCATTTCCCGTCCAACGCAGACATAACGTCCTTTATCAAATTCGGCTAAATCCTGCAATAACTTTACTATCCTGAAAGGCGATTCGTAAAGAACAAAGGCGTCTCCCGCGTCCAACAATTCTTTGACCCGCGTACGGCGGCGCCCCGGCTTGGGAGACAAAAAACCCTCAAACACAACGGTTTTGTCCATTGCGCCTGACACGCTTACCAGACTCGTAAACGCGGAAGGACCTGGTATGGGAACAACCGTATGCCCCGCCGCGGCGACCGCCCGCACAAGCGCGGAACCGGGGTCGCTCACGCCCGGAGTGCCAGCGTCGCTCGTGTATGCCGCAGACCCACCGTTATTCAAAACAGACACAACCTTTTGCGCCGCCCCCGCCTCGTTGCCAGACCTACACGAGAGCATCGTAACACGTATTCCGAAATGCGTCAGCAGTTTGAGTGTACGCCTCGTATCCTCAGCCGCGACAAGACTCACAGTCTTCAGAGTCTCAACCGCGCGGAAACTTATGTCTCCCAAATTGCCTATGGGCGTCCCGATAATAAATAAAGTCGCCATTACTTCACCCACCACGTATCCAGCCCCACGTCGTATTTGGGACGGATTGCAGAGCGGGCGAACTTGTCAATATAAGCGAGACGGTATGCGGAGCTATGCCATTGGGGTATCATGTAGAAATTCCAGGTCAGAACACGGTCAACCGCACGCCCTAGACTGAGAAGTTTGGATTCGTCCTCTTGATTCTCTATGATGAGTTCGATCAGATGATCGACTGCGGGGTCCGAGACGCCGGGGGTGTTCCATGTCGAGTCTATGTAAGTTGAATGCCAGACAGTCGCCATGTCCACGCTTGGGTAAGCGTTTGTTGGAGAACTGTGGGCGATCATATCAAAGTCCCGGGAACGCAGGCGGTTGATGAATTGGCTCGTATCAATCAGACGAATATACATATCAATGCCGTATTTAGCGAGGTTTCGCTGAAACGGGATGGCGATGCGTTCTGAATCAGGCGAATAAATCAGTAATTCAAAGGAGAATTGAGAGCCGTCCGCCTTATTGAGCAGTTTCCCGCCTTTCAGTTCCCATCCCGCGTCTGACAGCAAGCGGAGCGCCTCGCGTGCCTGTGCGCGGATGTACCCATTGCCGTCTGTTACGGACGGCTGGTATTCGGTGGTAAAGACTTGGGGAGGGATTTGGGAACGGAGTGGTTCAAGGATTTCAAGTTCTTCTGGGGAAGGCAGACCGGTTGCGGTGTACTCTGTATTTTGGAAGTACGAGCGCGTACGTTTATACTGACCAAAGAAGAGGTATTTGTTCATCCACTCAAAATCGAAGAAATAGTTAAGCGCCCAACGCACCCTACGATCCGCGAAGATCGGTCGTTGAATATTAAAAACAAACGCCTGCATCGGCTGGGGGATTTCGTGAGGTATTGTTTCTTTTTTGATGAGACCGTTGTCAAAGTTTTTACCCACGTATTTTGTAGCCCAGTTGACCGCTGAGTTTTCCTCTCGATAGTCGTATTCGCCCGCCTTGAACGCCTCGAGGGACACTGTTCCGTCTCGGTAATAATCATAGCGAATCGTATCAAAGTTAAACTGCCCTTTGTTCACAGGCAAGTCTTTAGCCCAATAATCCTTCACCCTTTCAATGACGATGAACTGTCCCATGAGGTAATCCGACACGCGGTAAGCGCCGCTCCCAATCGGCGGCTCGACGAGAGGCTCGGAGAAGTCCTTCCTTTCCCAGAACCTTCTTGGGAAGATGGGCGAAGAGCAGAGTCCAAGCATCTGTTCTTTATCGCCTTTGTCCGCGCCTTGGGGAAGGGGAATATCAAAGCGTACCGTGAGCGTATTCAGGACGGTTGCGGTAACACCCGCATAGAGAGAACGGAACTGGGGAACGCCCTTTGTCATAAGGGTATTGAATGAAAAGGCGACGTCTTCCGCGGTGATGGGCTGACCGCCTTGGTCTTTTGCGTTGGGGTTTATGTAGAAAGTGATGAAGGAATAATCCTCGGCGTAGTCAAACCTTTCCGCAATGAGCGGGTAATAACTAGCGATTTCGTCTAAAGACTGCCTGAGTAAGGTGTCATAGAAGTATTCAAAACCATCCCCGCAGTTGCCGCGGAGCGCGTATCGGTGGAAATTATCGAAAGTACCGATGCTGCCCCTGGACAAGGAACCGCCTTTGGGCGCGTCAGGGTTTACATAATCAAAATGCGTGAACGCATGAGCGTATTTCGGCTCGCCGCGCAAGGAGATAGAGGTTGCGTTACGGACGACCGTTTGGGCGTAGCTACTGAGGGGTTTCAATAAGCAAATGAAAAGAAGCGTTATTTTCAAGAAAAGGTTTAAGTTCATTATAATATCCTTGTCAAGACCGTTTTGGGTCAAGGGCGTCTCGTGTGCCTTCGCCTATGAACACGAGGAGGCTGAGCGTCAGGGCAAGCATGGTAAACGCGGCGATGCCGAGCCAGGGCGCTTGGAGGTTCGCCTTGCCTTGCGCCAACAATTCACCCAGGGAAGGAGAGCCTACGGGCAGTCCGAATCCCAAGAAGTCCAACGATGTGAGCGTAGTGATCGAGCCGCAAAGGATAAAGGGCAGGTAACTCAATGCGCTTGTCATGGCGTTGGGGAGGATATGAACGAATATGATGCGCGAGTGCCGCATACCCATAGCGCGAGCCGCAAGCACGTATTCAAAGTTGCGTGTGCGAAGGAACTCCGCCCTCACGATCCCGACGAGGCTCATCCATCCAAACAACAGTGTAATGCCCAACAGCCACCAGAAATTCGGCTCTACCACAGACGAAAGGATGATGAGTATGAAGAGAGTCGGCATTCCAGACCAGATTTCCATGAATCGCTGGAAGATGATGTCAAAAACGCCGCCAAAGTAGCCTTGTAGAGCGCCTAATACAATGCCGATGATTGACGAGAAGATCGTCAAGGTCAGTCCGAAGAGTACGGATATGCGAAACCCATACAGGGTCCGTGCAAGCACGTCGCGCCCGCGGTCGTCTGTTCCCGCGAAGTTTTCACGGGTGGGCGGGGACGGCGCGGGGCTTGGGAGGTCGTAGTTGATGGAGTTGTAACTAAAGCCGATGAGGGGGTGAAGCATCCAGCCTTTCGCCTTTATCTTATCAGCAAGAAAGGGATCGCGGTAATCAGCGTCAATGTCGAATTCACCATCGAAAACAAGTTCGGAATAGTTTTTTATGATGGGAAAGTAGAGTTTATGATCATAGTATAGCAAAATTGGCTTATCGTTGGCGATAAATTCCGCGAACAGGCTTAGCGTAAAGAGTACGCCGAAAATCCATAGGCACGCAAACGCCCTCTTGTTTTCCTTAAAACGTTTCCATTTGTTCATTATTTACCCTTTTCTGTCTGGGCGCAAGACTTCTGCGCCGTTGCAATAGACATGATGCAATACCGCGCCTTCTTCCATGTAGCAATGGACGATCACGCGGATAACGCGGGGAAGACTGCTCTGTGTGGTCGGCTCCTGCGTCGCAAAGAGCGCGGTATCCTGTGCCAAGCCCTCGTGTCGCAGAGCCGTGCATGGGTTCAGGGCGTTTAGGTCTTGTGTAGTGGAGAAAATCGCGGACACGACTTCCGCTTCGTCAAGCGAGTTTTTCGTCAATAGTTCGCTGTAGAGGGTGGATACCCATTTTTCAATATCGCCCGTTTCGTTAAGGCATTGCGCCGCGCCTCTCAAGGCGTATAGCCGTTTATCAGGCATAACTTTTTCCTAACTTCTTGTATAATTCGGCGCTTCTTGGGTGATGGTTACGTCATGCGCGTGGCTTTCTCGTAAGCCAGCCGCGGTGATTTTTACGAAGCGTCGGTATTTCTTCAAATCCTCGATGGTTTTGCACCCTGTGTATCCCATACCTTTGCGTAATCCTGACACGAGTTGGTTCAAGTAGCCTTTCAATTCGCCTTTGTAGGGTACTCGTCCTTCTATGCCTTCTGGCACGGGTTTTTCGTCTTTGGATATTTGGTAGCGGTCTCCGGCGCCGTCTTTGATTGCGCCGAGGCTTCCCATGCCGCGGTAGGATTTATAGATACGTCCGTCGTAAATGATTTCCGCGCCCGGGGCTTCTTTCAGTCCGGCGAAAAGATTGCCGATCATCACGGTATTCGCGCCTGCGCCGATGGCTTTGGTTATATCGCCGGAGAACTTGATCCCTCCGTCTGCTATGATAGGTATGCTGGACTTCGCGGCTTCTTCGGTGCAATCCCATACTGCGGTGAATTGCGGCGCTCCTATGCCGGCGACTATGCGTGTAGTGCAGATTGATCCTGGTCCGACGCCGACTTTCACTGCGTCTGCTCCCGCGTCGATGAGTCGTCGTGTTCCTTCTTTTGTTACTACGTTCCCGCCGATGATCGGGGTTCCGTATTCTTTCTTGATGCCTGCGACTGCGTCGCATACGTTTTTCGAGTTTCCGTGTGAGGTATCGATTACTACAAAGTCAACTTTGGCGTTCTTGAGTAGGGGCATTCTGACGTGGTAATCTTGGGGAGAGACTGCCGCGCCTACTATGAGTCTGCCTGTTTTATCGGTAGCGGCTTTGGGGAATTTGTCGTGTTTCTCCATATCTTTTACGGTGATGAGTCCGGTGAGTCGTCCTTGTACGTCTACTACGGGTAATTTTTCGATGCGGTGTCGGTCGAACTTTTCGCGTGCGCTTGCTACGGAGGGGTCTCCTTCTTCTACTATGACGTCGCGGGTCATTACGTCGATCACAGGTAAGTTTTCGTCTTTACAGAAGCGGAGGTCTCTGCTAGTGATGATGCCGAGGAGTTTGTTGTTTTTGTCAACGACCGGCATACCTGACACGTTGAACTTTTCCATCATTATCTTTACGTCGTGGATGAGAGCGTCTGCGGCTACGGTGACGGGTTCGTCGATCACCCAGTTCAGGTAGCGTTTGACGTTGGCGACTTGTTGGGCTTGTGCGGCTGGACTGAGGTTGCGGTGTATGACACCTGAGCCGCCTTCGAGGGCTAGGGCGATTGCGAGTTTTTCTTCTGTAACGGTGTCCATAGCGGCGGAGATGATTGGCGCGTTGAGTTTTATGTCGGCGCATAATGTGGTACGCACGTCGCAGTCTTTGGGGAGTACGTCGGAATAACCCGGCAATAAAAGCACGTCGTCATAAGATAAGGCTTCGATAAAAGGGGGGGTATTTGTATAAGTTTCCATAAATAAGTATGACACAACTCCAAAAAAGTTACAACCACCCGAAGGGTGTTAGACAACTTCACACGGGGCGTTATAAGAAAGGTAGTGCCGCTTCCACTGACTTGACGGTTACGCTTGTAAACAAGCGGAACCTACTCATTGTCTGACACCGCGCACTAAGGCAGGTGCCCGTCACGCACTAAGGCAGGTGCTCATCACGCACTAAGGCAGGTGCCCGGCACGCACTAAGGCAGGTGCCCGGCACGCACTAGGACGGGTGCCATCACGCACTAGGACGGGTGCCGCCTCTGACACCGCCGTCCGTCTTTCCTCTCTGCTCCTTGCTCTCTGAGGCAAAAAAAGAGCGGCTCTTGCGAGCCGCCTTTTTTTCTTACTTATTAAGAAGTCGTTAAACAGGTGTGCCTGCGGTCAAAGGGAATTCGTACTCAATGACGCGCACCTCGTTGAGTAGATGTTGGGAAGTGGAGAAGCGCGTTACCACCTTGAGTCTCCACACGCCGTCCGCCAATGCGGGCACGCGGAAGATGAGTTTCTTGGGGTTGTTCTCCGTGAACTTGTGGGTAACCTGCGTTTCCGCCCCACTCTCGTCCACGAAAAACACGCCTAGTCCTGTCTCGTCTTCGGGCGTTATCTTTATCTTGTCGCTCGTTACTATCACGTCTTCGTCTGGCGTTATCGTGCCGTCCGTCTTGCCGGCGCTTACGTCGGTTATGAGTCCGATATAGGCGCCTGAATCCTTCTCGCCCAACACATCGACGCCTACGGTCTCTAACACCGCCCGCATCTCCGCGCTCGGACTCACGTCGAGTCCTATCTTGTGAACCGCAGGGTCAAACGCATGAGACGCGCCGATCCAGTTGCCGCCCACGCGCGGCGCCATACGCACGCAACCGTCTTGTACCGCAGTTCCTTGCGTCAGCGTATCACGCACTATTTCGTCCCGCATGGTCAGGATGCTCAAGATAGTCTCAAGGCGCAGTTCCGAACGCGCCGCAACGATACGCGCCGCAAGGTCTTCGTTGCGGCGCGTATCGTTGCGGCGCGTCGTAGATACTTCCGCAAGGAAGTCGTTTTCCACGTCCTTGGTGAGTAGGTTTCGCCTCAGCCAAACCTTCCAAAATGTTTTCTTTGCCATATCATTTCTCCTTTACACCCGAAGGGTGTTACAAGCATAGCCTGTTTAAAACTTCATATTGCTCTTTGCATTCTCTAAATATTCCAGTAGTTACCGACGATGACCGCACGGTAATGGGTTTGCCTATTCACAAGGACACCACAGTCCTGTCAATCCGAAAGCTCGGCGTTCCCCGTCTTACTTAAATAAGAAAAATATAGTACAATACACCAATATGTTAAGAATAACCTTTCCTGACGGTTTTTCCACCGTCTGCGCTTTTGGGACAAGAGTCGAAACCGTGCGTGATTTTGGGCAGGAGTGTTTGGCGGCGGTGAAAGTCAATAACGAGACAAGACCGCTTTCTTTCCACCTTGAGGTAAACTCTTTTATAGAGACCGTGACCCTTGATTCCCGTGAGGGTGTAACCATTTATCGACGCTCGCTCGCCTTCTTGTTGGCACTCGCGGCGCGGGAATTGTTCCCTGATCGCAGACTCTGTATCGGACATTCGCTCGGTAACTCGTATTATTACACGTTTGCCGACGGGAAAACGCCTTTGCAAAAGGAAATCGCCGCGCTTAAAGCACAAATGGAGGCTTTGGTTCAAGAAAACCTGCCTATTACTTTTAATTATATGGCATACTCCGAAGCTGTTGATATTTTTACCCAAAACAAACAGACGGATACACGGCTTCTTTTGAATGAGCGATGCAATTCTAAGATTCCAATCAATGAATGTAAGGGTTGGACTGATCTTTATGTGGGACCGCTTGCGCCGCGCACAGGTTCGCTTAAAACTTTCGACCTTATGCTTTACCAAGACGGGTTTCTCCTGAGGTTTCCTCATTTTAAGGATAGAGACAAACTTGGCGCTTTTGAGGATAGTCCCGTCATATTCTCTGTTTATCGTGAGTATAAAAAGTGGGGGCGTATCGTGGGCGTCAATACTGTGGGACGGCTTAATAGTCTTATCGCAAACGGTACGGTGAAGGACTATATAGGCGTAGCTGAGGCGTTTCAGGCTAAGAAATTGGCGGAAATTGCGGACAAAATCTGTGAACGGCTGGGAACCGTCAAAGCCGTGTTCATCGCGGGGCCGTCTAGTTCAGGCAAGACTACTACAGCAAAGCGTCTTGGTATTCAATTAAAGGTCTTGGGTATAGAACCTATTTTCATAAGCCTCGACAGCTACTATGTAGGCGGAGATAAAACACCGCACGACGAGAACGGTCAGCCTGATTACGAGCGGCTCGATGCGCTCGACGTGCAGTATTTGAACGAACAGCTCTCCGCGTTCTTTAAGGGCGAAGAAGTAATCATACCGCATTATGATTTCAAGACGTGTAAGCGACGGGACGGCGGCGTTCCTATCAAAATGAACGAAAAATCCATGCTTGTGATTGAGGGTATACATGGTTTGAACGATGCGCTTACGCCTTTGATTGACAAAAGCCTCAAGTTCAAGCTCTACGTCTCCGCACTTAATCAGCTGAATCTCGACGGACATAACCGCATCCCCACAAGCGATAATCGGCTCATCAGGCGCATGGTGCGGGACCATCAGTTTCGTGGTACGCCCGCTGAAAAGACGATACAGATGTGGCCCAGCGTGCAGAACGGCGAGCGTAAGTATATTTTCCCGTTTCAGAACACGGCTGACGCGGCGTTCAATTCGTCTTTGGATTACGAGCTTGCGGTCTTGAAGTTTTACGCAGAACCGATACTTCATTCCATCAAGCCCGATCAGGCAGAATACGCTGAAGCGGTGCG
>JAISEA010000119.1 GCA_031264475.1 Treponema sp.
AAAAAGCTCGTAATTTATTGCCTCCGAACCTTTCGTCATAATACCCTCCTCTGCCTTTACTCCATTTGTAAAGGCTCAAGAAACGGACGCAATAGCCCTCAGGCTCGTCCGTCGCTAATAACGTTCTATATCAAACACCCACGCGGTTATAAACCACGCAAACCGTAGGATAGCTTGCCCGTACCGCCGCCATATGTCCTTCTCTACTCAGCGCTGCCTCCGCGCTCTGCCGTTCTTAATACTATCCCCCTATGCCGTTTGTTTATGACCAGCAATCCTGCTTCCGCCATCTTATGCAGACGCTTACAGATACTAGGCTGACTCAGCCCGAAACACGCCGCGATCTCCTTCTGCGACGGCGCCACGCTGTTTTCCTCTATGAAGGCTCTTATCATTTGATAAATCCTGTCAAAATCTTCCTCATTACTCATTATGCAAATCTCTTTACCTCTTATAACCATTCCTTCACTTGTTCCCAAATCAAGAAGGGTATCTGAGGGACAACCGCGTTACCGAGACAGCGAAGTCGGTCCACCCGGGCGGGTATCCCATCAGCCACTCGACCCACTCCGGGTTCAGGCACCCACCATTGCCGGAGCGCATCGCCCGCCGCTCCGCCGCCGTTATCTGCCCCGCCCGGTATAACTTGTCTATCGCTTTGCACGCCCCGCTCCCTCCCCCGAGCCCCTGCGTCGTGGGTGTAGGATACTTCACTACTGTCGGGGGGGGGGGGTGAAGGAGGGATAGGCGACAAGCCACAACCGCTCTCGGCGGTGGGGCGCTCCCACATCGCGGGCGCATATATCCTGCCAGACTGCATCGTACCCGACCGCGGCAAGACTCCCCAACACTCGGTCAAGTCCGCGAACAGCGAGGTCGCCGACGTTTTCCACGAGCGCGAATCGCGGTCGTACCTCGCCAATGAGCCGCGCATATTCCCACCATAGCCCCGATCTACTCCCGTCCAGCCCAAGCCGCTTACCAAGGCTTGAAATATCTTGACAGGGGAAGCCGCCCGATAAAACCCAGCTGCCTTCCGGCAGGTCCCGCCCCATAATCCCTTTAATGTCCCCAAGTCCGATAGCGTCTGGGAAGTGTTTGGTGTAGATACTGCTCGCATACTTGTCTATCTCCGAAAAATAGTGTCCGTCAAACCGTACCCCCGCCAGCCACGCGCCGAGCGCGAACCCACCGATACCCGCAAACAGGTCTAGATAGTACCGTTTCATCGCGCCTCGATGCAAAGCATTAGAACGGGAAGCCGTCCGCCGCGGACGAACCGCGCTGTTCCGGCCGCTCAACACCCTCGCCTCCGCCGAACAGCTGGAGGTTAGTCGCCACAACCTCCACCTTCGAGCGGTTCTGTCCACCTTGTTCCCAGCGCTCCTGCCGGAGCGTCCCGTCAATCCCCACAAGCTTGCCCTTCACCAAGTACCGACTCAGCGTTTCCCCTTGCCGCCCCCACACCACAACATCAAAGAAATCCGCTTCGTCTACCCATTGCTCTCCTTGTTTCCGCCGCCTGTTGACCGCTACAGAAAATTTACAGATGCCTTGCCCATCCACCGTATATTTGACTTCCGCATCCCGCGTCAAGCGCCCGGTCAAAACCACATGGTTTATATCCGCCATCGTCTCCTCCTCTTTATTCGCAACTCGCTCCCTTATCATTTGATAAATCCTCTTACCAACCACTAAGCCCCAACCTGCTCATTCCACTGCTTCCCCTTCCGCCGCTTCGTCCGTCGCACCCTGCGCCGCTTCGTCCGTAAGCCGCTTCTTCTCATACTCGGCGACTACGGCGTCTCTTAACTTCGCCATTCCCGCTATGTCTCCCCGTTCCTTGTACCCCATAGCGGCGGTCCGCGTCCTCTCTACATAGCCTTCCGTAAAATATCCCGCACCGTCCCGCGAAGCCAGCTTCACAACCTCTGCTATCTCCGCTAATAGCCCTTCTATCCGCTCCCACGTGCCTTCGCCTGCCGCTTGCACCAAGCCTTTCGTCCCATGCCCAGCCCGGACTCCCGCTTCGCTACCGTCTAGCGCGTCTGCCTCGCTGATCTCAAACGCCATCATGTACAGATAACGCCGATAGTACGTCTGCGCCGCTCCCAGATTCTGAATCGTATGCCCACCTTTCATCTCCGGCATCACAAACGGCAACGTCCATACCAGCAGCTCTTCTGTCTCCGTATCATAGACCGTCAGCTTCGCCGTCCCTTCTCCTGCCGGCAGCTTCCCCTCGAAACTCACGACAGGCAGAAAACCTAGCTCCTCCGCTAACCTGTTTATCTCTGGCAAGAAATCCCCTAGTTCAAAATAATCGTATTTGGTGTACGCATTATTGCCTGTCTTCCGCAACCCGTTCAATCGCGCCCGCGCCTGCGCTATCTTCTTGTACAACCCGCTCATTATCTTTATCCCTCCACGCTAGACGACCACTTAGTCGCTCCTGCCCGCCTGTGCCGTAAACCACGCCTTAAACTCCCCGCGCCGCGCCGCCAGCCGCTCGCCCAACCGCTCCAGCGCCGCCAGAGCCTCCGTTCCTAATTCCCCGCTATGCTGAAGCATTTCTTCTACGTCTTCCTCATATGTCCGCATACTCTCAAACCCTTGCACGCCGCCATTCTTGTAGTCGTAGAAACTATACGGCGCGTCCGGAAACAGTGCCGCGCTCCCCTCGATGATCTTCTCATATAACACCCCCTTCGGGACGATACGCCGGTATTCCGCCTCGCGCTCCTCCGCGCTCCGCGGCTTTATCCCGACCCCTATCCGTATACCCCATTTGTAAAATTGGCAGTTCTTCCCGACGGTGAAGCCCTCAGTCTTACTGCGCTCCTTCGCTACTCGGTCTTCCTCTTCATACCCGTAATACGCCCATCTGTCCTCGCATACTCCCATGCTTCGCCTACGCCAATAAAAAGAGCGAAACCGCTTGAAGTCAACAGGTTCAGTTGACGACCTCAATCGGTCTCGCTCTTATTTCTACCGCCTAGAACTTCGTCCTAGACTTGATAAAAATATTTCCTCTTATAAAATTACTGCTTGCTTTCTAAAAATGACCCATTGACAAAATAAATTACATATTCTACTATAACATATATGGCAGATGTAGTATTCTTAACTAATACTGATTTTGAGCTATACCGCACGCTCATTTACAATGAAAGCGGCATACATTTTACTCCCACGAATCGTTCCATTTTGGAGAGTAGGCTCAAGGAGCGGTTGCGGAATAAAAACGGCGATGTTCATACGTATTATAACTTGATATACAGGGATAAAGAAGAGTTAAAGAGCTTTCTGGATTCCATTACAACAAACTTGACGCGCTTTTTTCGTAACCAGGCGCAATTTGACGCGCTGGAGAAATTCGTCGTGCCTGAATTGATGAAAATCAAGAAGCCGATGGGCAATATGACAATAAAGATATGGAGCGCCGGCTGCTCTACAGGTGAAGAGCCTTATACCATTGCCATGCTGATGAGTGAAATTCTTCCCCCGCCGTGGAGATTTGAAATTGTCGCGAGCGATATAAGCCTCAAATGTCTTATGTCCGCCAAAGAAGGGTTTTATCAGGACAGCCGCATCGCAGGCGTCTCTTCAAACTACCTCAACAGATACTTCGATAAGGTTACCGACGGTTATAAGGTGAAATCCACGCTTATGTCAAAAATCCGCTTTGATTACCACAATCTCAAAAACGATTCGGGATTGCGTAATCTGGATATTGTATTCTGTAGGAATGTTATCATTTATTTTGACGAAGCAGCGCAAGTGGCTGTCATGAAGCGGTTTTGGGAATCAATGGCCGCGAAATCATTCTTGTTTATCGGACATTCCGAATCCCTCTTTGGAATGGAAACCAAATTTGAATTTGTGAAGACTTCATGGGCGACTTTTTACAAGAAAGAAATCTGATGTAAAGGAGATAATATATGGATGGTGAAGTTAAAGTTTTGATAGTGGACGATTCCGCGCTTATGCGAAATCTTATAGGACGGATGATTGCGGATACGCCTGGGATGGTCGTAGCAGACAAGGCGATGAACGGTAAATTCGCTTTGGATAAAATTCCGCGCTGTAACCCTGATATCATTTGCCTCGACATTGAAATGCCTGAAATGAACGGCATCGAATTCCTAAAGGAACGTAAGAAACGTGGTATCAAAATACCTGTGGTGGTTCTTTCATCCGTTACGGCGAAAGGAGCGGAAATTACCATGGAAGCTCTCGCTTTGGGAGCGAGCGACTTCATACAGAAACCGTCAGGCTCTATCTCCGATGACATCCACACGGTAAAAGACATTTTGACGAGTATGCTTTTGGGATACGGGGGTCAATATCGCCGATTGCAAGGGTTGAAACTGACGCAGGTGGACTACACGCAAAAGCCATTGTCTCTCTCCGCCCGCGTGTCGGCTCGTACTGATTCTACTCAGCCGTCATACGTCAAATCCGCAGACGGTCTGCCCATTCCGCCTCCGGGTACCGCAAAACCGCCGACCCCATTGCGGAGACCCGGCAAGACCGACATCATCGCTATTGGTATCTCGACCGGCGGTCCAGACGCGCTCCGCGCTGTGTTTTCCAAGCTCGACGCAGACCTGAACGTGCCGATAGTCGTGGTTCAACATATGCCTCCCGGTTTTACCAAGGAATTCGCCCAAAGCCTCGACCGTATCTGTCCCCTTGAGGTAAAGGAAGCGGCGGAAGGAGACGCTATCATACCAGGACGCATCCTCATAGCGCAAGGCAACAAGCATCTGGAAGTTGAAAAACGCGTCGCCGGCGGCGTCGCTCACTTGACTGATGCTCCGCTTGTAAGTGGGCACCGTCCCTCCGCAGATGTGCTTTTCGCCTCCGTAGCCAAATTCTACGGCAACCACGCTCTCGGTGTCATCATGACAGGAATGGGCAGGGACGGCGCGGAGCAAATCGGCGAAATCTACAAGGAAGGAGGACTTACCATTGGACAGGATGGAGACAGTTCCGTCGTCTACGGTATGCCCCGAGTCGCCTTTGAACTCGGACACGTTCAAGAACAAGTCTCTCTTCAAAACATAGCGCGTCGCATTTGCGACATAGCTAAAACTCCCCGATAACAAGAAAACGGGAATCTTACATTCAATCCAACTACAGCGTCGAATCGAAGGCGTTAATCTACTTCTGATATTTCTTCAGTATCGGACGGCGTTTCTACAGGAATACCCTCCGCCTCCGCTTTGGGTGGAGTGTCTATGAATGCCTGAATCTCGGTCTTGCGCGATTCCGGTATATCTTCGGTGAGCAAGGCTTTCACTGCGTCAAAGTCGTCGAATCCATCAACAAGAGCGCCTCTGAGTTCCTCTATACCCTCGTCGTTATCGCTGTCCGCAAGGAGAAGTACGCGGGCGACGGCGAACCTGACCGCAGGTTTAGTCGGAGAGACACTCTCCGGCGTCAAAGCCGTGTAAGTTTTACGGTATTCTTCAAGGGCGTGGGCGTAGAAACTTGCCCGCTCCAAAGCCGCCGCGTATTCGTAACGAACATTGGCGTCATCCTTGATTTCCAGATATTTAGTGAAGTTGTCGATTGCTTCAGGTTTATCTTGCACGTTTTGGCAACGCGCATAGAGCAAAAGTGTATCATCGTTTTCCAACAGAGTCGGATATTTTGCCAGAACTTCTTCGGCTTGCGGGTATTTTTCGAGGGCGTAAAGCACCAAAGCGTAATTGTAACCATCGTCAACGCTCTCTGGCACCAATGCAAGCACCCTACCGTAAAGGGACTCGGCTTTGTCAAATTTCCCAAGCTTTATACACGTATACGCAACCGCCTTGAGCGCTTGTATGTTCTCTGGGTCTTTCTTCAATACTCGTTCAAAGTACTCTTCTGCATCCTCGTAACGTTTCGTTTCAAAGGCTATACGCCCCAAGTTATAGTCAGAGGCGGTCATAGTTTTGTTCGTGGATCGCGCCTTATTGAACCATGTTTCAGCTTCCGTATACTTACCCATATCAAAATACGCCATACCAATGTTGTAGTACTCTTCCGCAGATACAGCGTTTGTTACACAAGAGGAAAAAGACGCCAAAAAAACAAGCATAAGGAATAAGTTTATGATATGAAAATCCAGCGATGACCCTTTATACAAAACTTTTCTTTCCCTATTCTCTATTTCGCGTTTCCTGTTTTCCATCTTTTCTTTACCTGTTTAAGACCATCCGTTCTATTTCTCTGAGCTGGCTACGGTATAGCTGGGCGATGTTGGAACCATAGTCCGCTATGAGCTGGATGATATTACGTTGACACTCTGGCGAGTCCAATCCGTTGATACGGTCGCCTGCGTCTCCGAGTCCGGGCATGATGTAGGCTGATTCATTGAGCAAGGGGTCCATCCACAGGGTCCACACCGTGCAGTTGTCTAAAGCCCGCACTACCCGTAAAGCGCCTTTGAGCGCGGCTATTGTGTTGAAGAACTGCACAGATTTAGGTTTGACGCCCTGTGAGAGCAGGTATTTGATAATAGTAACAAGACTGCCACCGGTGGCGTTCATAGGATCCGCGAATACTAAGTCTTTACCGTTAAGAGACTCAAGATCAAAATAAGAACGGTCAAGGTCAAGGATGTACTCCATATTGTCTTCTTTCTTAGAATCGTCTCTACTGATTTTGAACAGCGCGAAGGGTGTAACATAACTATTCGAGGAATATTCCTGTATTTCTTTTGATACTATCATGGAAGGAAGAAGCGCGCCGCGCAACATGACGCACATGACGGTATTCGACACTTTTCCATCGATATTTGTGCTTTTGTGAACGGCGTAGTTCTGTACAGGCGCGTTTACCGGCGTTTTAACGATGAAATAGCTCTTATCTGTACCGTTTCTGCCCACATAAGCCAGATTGAAAAGCATTTCGTAAGCCCGCTGTATATAATAGATAAACTCCTCACGTCCGGTGCGTACGTCGCGGAGCTTTGCGATAAGACGAGACGCTTCCGCATGAATCTCATTAGGAGTCGCAAATGAATATACGCAGATGCTCTTTTCGTGTTTACAGATGTCTTGCATGAGCTTTCCCATTTCATTGTAAACGGTGATGAGCATATCGTGCTTTTCACGGGACTCGTTAACTTGCGAAAAACAATTCAAAGCTTTCTGGAAAAGTGTTTTCATAATTGACAACTGGGCTTTGTCGGTTTCCGTGAGGTAACCGTCAAGGTCTTCCGCTTTTAAGATAATTTTGTTTGTTTTCATGTCTAACTAATATATATGAGGAATGACTTTTTGACAAGGGCTTATTCCTCTGCCTTGCTGATAGATATTAGAAAGAAAGGGTTAAGAAATTCCGATTTTTTTTATATTAGGGCTTGACGAGAAGCCGATAAAAGTAAACAATAGTTAAAGAGCATATTTGATGTTAAACGTCGTTTAACGCAGTATGTAAAATGAAAACAAGAGGAGTATATATGAGTATTATCGACTATGTAGAAGCGCGTGAAATTCTTGATTCGCGAGGGAACCCTACCATTGAAGTAGAGGTAATTTTAGACGATGGTCATAAGGGACGCGCCGCGGTTCCGTCTGGAGCGTCTACCGGCGAACACGAGGCGGTGGAGTTGCGGGATGACGACAAGAGTCGCTACCTTGGCAAAGGCGTTCTCAAAGCGGTAGAAAACGTGAATAACGTCATTGCGGATGAAATCATCGGCTTTGACGCTTTGGATCAGGTAGATGTAGATCGCGCCATGATTGAGCTTGACGGCACGGAGAACAAGGCGAAACTTGGGGCTAATGCTATTCTCGGCGTATCTATGGCGACTGCGCGGGCGGCTGCTGAATCTCTCGGACTCTCGCTCTACAAATACCTCGGCGGCATACACACCAATCTTCTACCGGTGCCAATGGCGAACATCATCAATGGCGGTAAACATTCCGACAACAAGGTTGACTTCCAAGAGTTCATGGTTATGCCTATCGGCGCGGAATCTATACGCGAAGCGGTACGGTGGACTGCCGAAGTGTTCCACCACCTGAAGAAATTGTTAAAAGATGCGGGCAAGAACACTGCGGTCGGAGACGAAGGCGGGTTTGCGCCGGACATCGCCAACGAAGAAGCTCTCCAATTCATCGTTAGGGCGATTGAGAAAGCAGGCTATAAGGCTGACAAGGAACAATTCGGCATCGCAATGGACTGTGCCAGCTCTGAGCTTTTTGACGAAGGCGGCAAGCAAGGCTACAAATTCTGGAAATCAAACCCAGACAAGCTATTGACGGCGGACGAAATGATAGCCCTCTATGCGGATTGGGTTGACAAATACCCAATCGTGTCCATTGAAGACCCGTTGGATCAGGACGACTGGGAAGGCTATGTGAAGATGACCAAGGCGCTTGGATCAAAAATCCAAATCGTGGGCGATGACTTCTTTGTTACGAACACGAAACGCCTAGCACGCGGTATCAAGGAAGGTTCATGCAACAGTATCCTCATCAAAGTGAATCAGATCGGCACGGTAACTGAAACCTATGAAGCGGTTGAAATGGCTAAACGAGCAGGCTATACAGCGGTCGTATCGCACCGTTCAGGCGAAACCGAAGATTCCTTCATCGCGGACCTCGTAGTTGCGTTAGAAACCGGTCAAATCAAGACAGGTTCCATGAGCCGAACAGACCGTATCTGCAAGTACAACCAGCTCATGCGGATTGAAGATGAACTCGAAGGCGTTTCTGAGTACGCGGGCAAGAAGGCGTTCTACAACCTGAAGAAATAAAAGTATTATGGAGGAAAAGAGACGGCGTGTACCGCCTTCTCAATTCCTCCATAGCGACTCCCTCCTACAAATGCTTTATAAAACAAACAAAAAGGCAATTACAGCGCACTCTTCGGGTGTTTTAAGGCATCCTGCTTTGCCCCACTTTGGCGGGTTGGGGGGTGGCGGAAGACCGCACCCTTCGGGTGGTTTAACTTGCTCCGCCCCACCTTGTATATACGGTATGGTGCGGGCTGGAGACAGGGGGGCGCACCACAAGGGCGGCGATGTGCCGACCTCCGTTGTGGAAAACCGCGCCCCCTCATACTTATGGCGCCTGCCTTGCGGCGACCCCTTTGGACAACACCCGTTATGTCTGACACCTTGAGAGGATCAGCGAAGCCTTTCCTAACACCCGAAGGTTCCGCTTGTTTACAAGCGCACCCTTCGGGTGTTTTAAAAGCGTCCTGCTACGCCCTTTCTTCAAACAACGAGTAGGTTCCGCTTGTTTACAAGCGTAACCGTCAAGACAGTGGAAGCGGAGCCTCCTTTCGGACAACAACCATTGTGAAGTCGTCTAACACCCGAAGGGTGCAAGCGTAACCGTCAAGTCAGTGGAAGCGGCGCCCCCTTTCAAACAACACCCCGTGCGAAGTATTTAAACACCCGAAGGGTGTGAGGAGTAATAAATGAGGAACATCGGCGGAAGAACAATAGCCGTCTTATTGATATTAACAACCGCGCCTATTTTCGGACAAACCACTAACAATAACCCACTCAGTTACGATCCCTCGGAATTCCCACGGTGGGCGCGGGACCTGCGACGTTTCGACATAGTAACGCTCGGCGCTTTCCCCTTCGCCTTTTTTACCGCGACTTTCTTTACAGACACAATGCGTTGGTCCCAACACGATTGGCAAATGGCTTATTCGCCTTGGCCTCTCAAACCAGCCGGTGGTTATGAAACCACTGACGACGAAAAACTCAACGTTTTAGGAATAGCATTTGCCATCGCCCTGGGCGTTGCGGTGGTAGACCTCATCGTTATAAACATCAAACGCCTCAAGAACCCGCCTTTGAACAACAGCAATGCGGTCATCAAACTGACTACGACAGAGAACGAAGAATGAGACGTTCTCGCCTCCTGTGATATGCCGTCATTTTCCTGTGTCATAGAAGGGGACGAGGGTGTGCGTCTCGATATTTTTGTCGCGGAACGCCTCAAACTACTCAACCGTTCCCAAGTGAAAACCCGTAACCTCAAAGGCTTTATTAACGGAAAAGCTGTCAAACTATCACGCCTTATTCGACGCAACGATGTGCTTGAACTAACGTGGGATGAACCAGAGCCGTCTATACTCATCCCGGAAGACCTACCTTTAGACGTTATTTACGAAGATGAGCAAGTCATTGTCATAAACAAACCGCAAGGCATGACGACGCATCCGGGCGCGGGTGTCAGACATGGGACGGTAGCCAATGCGATTCTTTACCGCCTGCTTTCGTCTGGGCGTGGTCCTTTCGGCGATCTGGAGCGGACGGGAATCGTGCATCGGCTTGACAAAGATACCTCTGGAACGCTTATTGCGGCGTATAATGAAGAAGCTCTCGCGTTTTTGGCGGCGCAATTCAAACTGCGGAAGGCGCTAAAAATCTACATGGCGATAGTCAAGGGTCGTCCCAAAGAGGAGCAAGGGATCATTGAGACTTTTATTGCGCGGGACAAGTGGGATCGCAAGCGTTTTGCAACGGCGGACGCGGGCAAATTCTCCATCACCCAATATCAAGTCGTCTCCTCGTGGGAGGCGGCGGGAAAAGTCTATTCCCTTCTCAAACTCCGTCCCAAGACGGGGCGCACTCACCAACTCCGCGTACATTTGCGGCACATAGGTTGTCCTATACTGGGCGATCCCATATATGGGGATAGAGACCCCTCCGTCTCTCTCATGCTTCATGCGAAGAGTCTTTCCATCGTCCTCCCGGGTCAAGAAGTCATGTCAACGTTTTCAACCCCCCTCCCTGCCCGCTTCCACCCGAAGGGTGCGCCGCTGTAAGGCAGGCGCCATAAGCAGGAGGGGGGCGCGTCTTTCCCTAAACGTGATTGGCACACAGACGCCCTTGTGGTGCGCCCCCCACGCTCCAGCCCGCTTCGCGGTCTTCCGCTACCCCCCACCACAGGCAAGCCTGTTCAACAACTTCCCAACGCCCCCCGAAGGTGTCAGACACTAACAGGACGTTGTCTGAAGGCTATCCCATCAAGGTGTCAGACACTAAATATCACTAAAAGGTGGGACAAGCAAGACGTTTTAAAACACCCGAAGGGTGTCTTGTATAAATAGACTTTTTATGTAAAACTAGACTATCTTTTAAGATAAAGGAGTTCTTATGAAAGATAACAAGCACGTCCAGGTCATACCGTCAACGGTATTGACTCAGGCGCAAGAGAAGATCGACGCGGCATGGGCTTTACTCGCCCCGTATACGCTTGCGTTGACTCCTTCGGAACGGCAAACTCTGCCAAAGATGGGAGCGAAGACCCTTGAGTTTGTGGAAAAGTCGTTTGACTTCGCGCGGAGAAACCCGGATTTGGTCCCGCCATATTTAGACGTGGACGCATTCGGTGTTGATTTTAGCGACGCCCACGGTCTTTGGACGATTCTCAATTCGGTCCAGCAATTTGAAGAGGCTATCGACGACACGGAAATGATCGCAGGGAGCGAGGCGTATCAAGCCGCGCTGGTGTTCTACCACTCGGTCAAG
>JAISEA010000034.1 GCA_031264475.1 Treponema sp.
AAAATAAGTAAAGTATTTAAGGCGGTGTAGCTCAGTCGGCAGAGCAAACGGCTCATATCCGTTAGGTCATTGGTTCAAGCCCAATCGCCGCTATTTCCTTACAGAGGCCATCTTGGTTAAAAAAACTTTTCTCTTTCAAGAAAAAACTGTGTTTACGCCCCTCGATTCTCTTATTGCTTTTAAATCTGGCGAAGAATTTATTATCCCTCCGCTTGGAAATATTTCATCTATTAGGGTTATCGATATACCATCGGATATTCCTCCACTGACGAGGGAATCCTTTATGGATGTGAGAACGGCGGTCTCGCTTATGAAAGACGAAGAGGCGGAGGCTATGTTCCGCGCCTTTCATATCGTTCAGTGGAGACGCGAGTCTGTTTTCTGTGGAAGATGCGGTCATAAAAACATTGATCTAGAACAAGAAGTCGCCCGCATATGTCCAAATTGCGGTAGAGTGGAATTTCCCCGTATTTGTCCAGCCATTATTGTACTTATCACCGATGACGAGGATAGAATCCTCCTGGCGCATAACAAGAAATTCAAACCCGAAGTTTTCAGCCTAATAGCGGGTTTCAATGAAGCGGGCGAAACCCTTGAAGAAACGGTTGCGCGGGAAGTGATGGAAGAAACGAGTATACGCGTTAAAGATATTCGTTACGCGACATCCCAGATGTGGCCCTTCCCCAACTCCCTTATGATAGGATGGATAGCCTCTTACGCTGGAGGAATTATCCACCCAGATGGCGTGGAAATAGAAGAAGCACGATGGTTTAACCGCGAACAGTTGCCAAAACTACCCGCAAAAGGATCGGTAGCGCGAAAACTCATAGATCAATGGCGAAATGGAGTACACTTATGAAAAAAAATGTCGTAAATAACCCCCTCAGTTTTGAAGATGCCCTATATATACTCAACGAAAGAATACAGATTCTCCGTGATTCTCTGTCTCTCGACCTATCCCCAGATTTATTTTATGAAAAAAATCTGGACGATATGGATTTTATCGAAAAAACCCTTGACATCCTACTCAAAAGACTGCTGGAAGGCACACAAATCTTGGACAGAGACGAGCAATTAGATAATCTTTCCGAAACGGAATGGCAGTTTTCTCAAGTCTTGACAAAGTTTATGAGTATTAATAATGAAATGTACCATTCCTCGTCCTCCAGAGACAAATTCTCTGCATTAAGAAGCCGAAGCGCAACGCGGCGAAAAACAGCCGAGGATGCACAGACAAAAACAGAAAAGATGAACGGCGCGCCCATTGTCAGCGAAGATGAAATGAGCGAATTACTGAAGAAATTTTAGCGCGGCGTCCACAGCAGGTACAGGTATGAGAATCACCGGCGGAACTTTATGCGGGAGAAAGGTTGCAATGCCAGAAGGGGTACTCAGACCCGCAATGGATGTTATGAGAGAATCCGTTTTCGCCAAACTTGGAGAATTGACGGGTTTATCTTTTCTTGATCTGTTTTCTGGTTCTGGCATTATCGCGCTCGAAGCCGCGTCCCGCGGAGCTTGCCCCATTGAGGCTGTGGAAAAAGACCCGCTCAAGCGGAAAACCCTCCTGCAAAACGTGGCATTGTCCCCTGTTCGTATCGCCTGCCGATTCATGCCCGTAGAACTCTACATCCGCCGTGCCCAAAAGACCTTTGATCTCGTGTTCTGCGATCCGCCTTTTCCCTACAAGTTTAAGCATGACCTCGTTAGAACCATAGCCGAATCTTCTCTTATGAAGATCGGCTCACGGTTGTTACTCCATCGTCCCCATGAGGAAACGGTTGATTTTGTAATAGAAAACCTCGTTTTGGAAGAATCAAAAAGATACGGACGCTCAGTGGTTGACTTCTTTGTAAAGAAATAGGCGGTAAAAAAGGTTTAAGCTCCTGCCCCGACACCCTGTTCTAGCGACTTTTCCTTCACCAGCTCAGCGCCGAGTTCTCGCAGTTTGTATTTTTTTATTTTGCCACTGTCGGTGAGTGGGAAAGCGTCAACGAAAAATACGTATTTTGGAATTTTGAACCGACTGATCTTGCCTCTACAAAAGTCCCGCACATCTTCCTCTTTCATAGAAACGCCCTGGTGCAGAATGATGAACGCACCTACTTCTTCGCCGTACTTCTTGCTGGCGATACCCACGACTTGCACGTCCTTGACATTCTTCATCGTGTAGAGAAAGTCTTCAATTTCCTTGGGATAGATGTTTTCACCGCCGCGAATAATCATGTCCTTGATACGCCCCGTTACTTTGAAATAATCGTTTGTATCCTTAACGCCCATGTCTCCAGAGTGTAGCCATCCTTGCTCATCAATACATTTCGCCGTTTCTTCCGGCATTTTATAGTAACCCTTCATACTACTGTAACCTCGACAACAGAATTCGCCAAACTCGCCCACGGCGCATTCTTCGCCGGTTTCTGGATTGCGGATAGTTACCTCTACTCCGGGCAAGGCTTTGCCGACGGTTTCCACCTTCGCTTCAATGCCGTCGTCATACCGAGTTTGAGTCATCACCGGAGAACTTTCTGTCAACCCATAACAAATGGTAACGTCTACCATGTGCATTTCGTTGATGACTTGTCGCATCGCTTCAATAGGGCAAGGCGATCCCGCCATAATGCCTGTGCGGAGGCTACTTAAATCAAACATTTTGAACATCGGATGGTTGAGTTCGGCGATAAACATCGTCGGCACCCCGTAAACCGCGGTACATTTTGCCTTTTGAATCGACGCAAGGACGAGCAATGGGTTAAAAGCCTCTACTATAACAGCGGTCGCCTTATGTGTGAGAATAGCCATCATTCCAAGAACCAAACCAAAGCAATGGAACAGCGGCACTGGTAGGCACACAATATCCTTATTAGTAAGGCGCTGGTTGTCGCCTATGCCGAGACCGTTGTTCAGAATGTTGCGGTGTGTAAGCATGACGCCTTTAGGAAAGCCTGTAGTGCCTGATGTGTATTGCATATTCACCACATCGTTGCGGTCTATGCCTGCCTCAATCGTCTGCAATTCTGTACTTTCCGTGTGCTGTCCGAGGAGGAGCAATTCTGACAAGCTATACATTCCACGGTGTTTATTTTGTCCAATATAGACTACGCTTCGCAGAAACGGGAATTTTTCAGAGTGAAGATGTCCGCGCTCGCAGGTTTTGGTTTCAGGCACGAGTTCGTTGACCATCGCCACATAGTCGCTGTCGCGGTATCCGCCGATTAGACAGAGGCACGCGAGGTCTGATTGCGTCAACAAGTATTCGAGTTCATGGCTTTTATAAGCTGTATTTATAGTAACTAGCACCATACCGGCGCGGGCGGCGGCGAACAGGATCGTGTTCCAATCAGGTACATTAGTTGCCCAAACGCCGACGTGGTCGCCTTTTTTCAAACCTATCGCTAAGAATCCTTGTGCCAGCATATCTACACGGCGATCGAACTCGGCGTAAGTCCACCGTAAATCTCGATCCGCGTAGACGATGAAATCATGGTCTGGCTGTTCCCGCGCATTTTGCCGCAGAAATTCGCTTAATGTGATTTCTATCATATTTTCTCCTTATGGGAACGGGATGCCATATAGGCATTCGTTCTCCTTTTTCGCTCAGACTGGAGCGTAGATCACTGCTAAAATACTTGCGGGTGCGTTGTCTGCCGCTAGGACGCAGTGTGGGACGATGGAATCGTAATAGATCGAGTCGCCTTTATTCAGGACGTAGGAATTTACGCCGTATTTTATGGATACTGCGCCGTTAAGCACGTAGATGAATTCCTCGCCTTCGTGGATGGACTCTGTCTGTTCTGCATCTACTGCAATGTCTACGATGAATGGTTCCATGTGTCGACCGCCTTTATGCGCCGCAAGCGCTTTAAACAAGAGTCCTTTGTGTTCCTCATCTTTTGGTTCATTCGGGACGCCGGTAATGAAACGAGGGGTTTCGTTGGCTTTGCCTGCGCGGACAACGACTGGACCGATGTCCTCATAATCGTCGAGAAAAGTTCCGAGCCGTACTCCGAGGGTGCGGGCAATTTTAACAAGGGGCGCAAGGTCAGGGATATGCCCGTTCTTCGTGATACGCCTAATGAGTTCAAGACTCAATCCGCTTCGTTCCGCCAGCTCTTCAATGCTGACGGAATGAATTTTACATAATTCGACGATGTGTTCGCCTAATGTCGTCATTTTTATACCTCTCTATTTATTAAAATGCAGAATCAAGAGAACGGCGTGGAACTCCCGCTCCCGCCGAACTTCGTCTGTCACCTCTGGTGGTTATCCCGCGAGGACCCTGTGTGTTTCCATCAACTGTTCGCGTATGGGTAGTTTCTGGGGGCATTTTATTTCACAAATGCCGCACCCGACGCAAGCGTCAGCGTTCTTGTATTTCCGCCAATCTACCTTGCCGATTTGTCGGTAATTCTCCCTTGCATAGTCTGTGATTTTGTATACGCGGTGGTAATTCATAAGCGTGAAGACTTCTGGGATATTGATCCCTTGAGGGCAGGGCATACAGTAACGGCAACCGGTGCAGTAGAGTCCTGCTAGTCGCTCGTTTTCCTTGGTTTGCGCGTCTATGTTTTGCTTTTCCTCATCGGTCAGGGGCGAGACGTTGCTCGCTATTGCCGCGTTTTGCTCTAACATATCGACGTTTCCTATGCCTGAAAGCGCGACGTCTATGTTGGGGTTTGAAAACACGAACCGCAAGGCGATTTCCACAGAGCTGTGCGATTTTCCCGGTAGCATGGCTTGAATCGCAGGGGACGGCGCTCCGAGTCTTCCTCCGCCAATGGGTCCCATCACCACGATTCCCAAGCCGTTCTCGTGGGCAAACGCTATACCTGCTTCGTTGGATCGATCCAGCAAGTTGTATTGGCAAAGGAGGGTGTCAAACACGCCTTCGCCTCGCTTGACGATCTCCAGCAGGTTTTCAGGATTGTCGTGGAAAGAAAAGCTGATGTGTTTTATTACTCCTTGTTCCTTGAGTCGTTTCACTCTTTCCATAGGACCGTCGGGCGCGCTTATCGAATTAACGAATGTATTAAGGCTTATACCCCAGAAGTGGTAGAAGTCAATATAATCCGTGTCCAACTTTTTCAGCGAGGATTCGAGGCGTTTCTCATAGTCGTCGCCAGAGGCGTTTTCGATGGGGTTTTTCGTGGAAAGGTAAACCTTATCGCGGAACGGTTTGATTCCCTTGCCGGTAATGACTTCGCTCTGTTTGTCGCAGTAATAAGGCGCAGTGTCGAAATAGTTCACGCCCAGCTCGTAGGCGCGGTGGATAAGGGCTACGCCTTCCTCCTCGTCAAATACAGTCCTGCCGTCCTTTTGAAAAGACGGTAGTCTCATACAACCCATTCCCAAACGGGAAACTTTTATTCCGGTCTTACCGAATTCAACATATTGCATGACCTATTATAACGCGAATCTTCAAGCCTGTCAACACACCCGAAGGGTGTTTAAATACTTCATACGGGTTGTTGTACGAAAGGCGGACCCGCTGTCCCCGTCTTGACGGTTATGCTTGCACCCGAAGGGTGCGCTTGTAAACAAGTGGAGTCTACTCATTGTCCGAAAGGCGCTAATAAGCGGGGGCGCTTATTCCTTCGCCAAAGATGTCTGACACCACGTCGTCTACTAAACTAGTGAGGCGGTGGAGTCTGTGGTATAAACTGCCAAACACCCACGCCTCGGCTCGTTCCACAAGCCCAGCCTTCACCGGATTCTCCGCGATGTATTCCCGTACCCGCAGGAAGTCCGTTATTCCGCTGATTATCCGGGAATAAAACCGCTCTCCCCAGACATGACCCTTCCGCCCATTCGCCTTGTTCCAAGCTTTGGCAAAATTGCACTTTATCCACTGCATTATTTGCGATAAATTACCGTCTTTGCCCGGCTTTATCGACAAATGAACGTGATTTCCCATGATACAGAAGTCCAATAGCTGGAAATGGAACTTCAGCTTCGCCTTTTTGATGAAAGAAAGTAAGAGTTTCTTGAATCGGGGATCAAGAAGGATCATGTCGCCATGGTCAATTTCCGACGTAACATGGTACGCCGCTCCTTCTTGGAGTTTTCGCGATCTTCTCATACCTATACTATGGTCTTGTCGTGGAATTTGCTTGGCTTCATCCTCCATTTATTTAATTTTTTTCAAAAACACGGTGTCTGGCGCCACGCCTATGGTGTCTGGCACCACGTCTGCGGTGTCTGGCACCATGTCTGCGGAATAATCGCCGATACCCCCGCGCCCCATGTCGCCGTCTGCGGTGTCTGGCACCAAGCCTATGGCGTCTGGCGCCACGTCTGCGGTGTCTGGCGCCAAGCCTGCGGTGTCTGGCGCCAAGCCTGCGGTGTCTGGCGCCAAGCCTATGGCGTCTGGCGCCACGCCTGCGGAATAATCGCCGATACTACCGAACCCCATGTCCCGTATTCGCCTTTTTGGTTTTCGTAACGCGCGCAGAAGTAAGCCGTCATACCAGCTTCTTCCGCGTCAAAGTTCACCACTTCTTTTTTCCGGCAGGTGAAACGGTAATACAATAATTCGCCGCCAGAAAGCGGCTCCTTCAGAAGGTAATGTTTAACGCCGGCGGCCTGTTCCAGCGTCGCGCCGCCCTGGGGCATAATGCCCCGATAGAGGGCGTAACCATAATCGCCTCGTCTATCCGGCGGTTCGGTGCCAGTCGTCGGCGCCAATCGGATCATCATTACATGGGGTCCGCCGAGGTAGGTTAAGCTCAAGAAAGGCTGACCAGTGGGAGGAGGGACAGACGTGCGGTTCTCGCGTGGCAGAGACAGAAGCAGAGTCGGGAAATCCGCCAGCGTGAGCGGCGGCGTCAGAAGGTAATGTTTCTTTATGAAACGCGCCTCCGCCTCCATTTCTTTAAAGATCATGTTACACTGAACCACGTCCGAGGCGGTACGCTCCCCGCTTTTCACCTTGCTCAAGATAGCCTCCGCCGCCTGTACGTCGCTTACCATCTTGGCGATGTGTTCCGAGGGCACATCCCACGCCTTCCCTTTAACCGCGAGTACCTTATTCCATGTTTGTACCATGTGAATCTGTCCATCCCGCGAATTGGGATACCAATCAATTTCATGCGCCATTATGCCTCCTTCCTAATGTGTTTTGGCGGCTTCAAATCCGCTCGTAAAATCAGGTTTATCTTCAATAGATATACGTTCAATCTACACCGATTCACGTCTAATCTATGTAGATTCAGGTTCAATCTATACCGATTCAAGTCTAATCTACACCGATTCAGGTTGAATCTACATAGATTCACGTTCAATCTACATAGATTAGATTCCAATCTACATAGATTCAGTTTCAATCTATGTAGATTCACGTTCAATCTATGTAGACTGAAGTTTAATCCATATAGATTCAGTTTGAATCTATATCGGTTGAAATTCAACCTACATAGATTCAAATTCATTCGGTATAGATTTAGTTTCACTTTTTTTTAAAAAAACGCTTGACAGCAGAATTTTACCATGTTACTATATTCTAGATTTAGTTTCTATATTAGGAGAAGACTATGCAGTGTACAAAACGATTCTTATTGACGGTTCTGGCGACCTTGATTATCGCCGGAAATGTATTTGCGACAGGCAACAAAGACCAGTCGAGCGGCGGCGCCACACAACAGAAGATAACCATCAAGGTTGGGGACAACTGGGGCGCCAGTCACCCCATGGCCGCGGCGTTGGACACCGTGTTTAAGCCTCAAATCGAACAGGCTTCCGGCGGCGCTATCACGGTGGACATCTACCACTCTGGCACGCTCGGAAACGAGGGAGACCTTTGGAACGGAGTACGAAACGGTACTATTGAAATCGCCATTCTCGGCACGCCGATGAATCAGGAATATCCCACCATGATGATCTCCGACTGGCCCTTCCTGTACCGCGACCTTGCCCACGCGAAATCCGTATGGACCGGTCCTATCGCCGAGGAAATCAACAAGGAATTTCACCAGAAATTCCCCACCGTGTATATGCTTGCGTGGGGACCCAACAGCGCCCGCACGTTTACCAGCAACAAGCCGCTCACCTCGGTGGACGAATTCAGTGGGCAGAAGTTCCGTATGCCGGGTAACCCGATCCATGTTGGCATCGCCGAAAATCTGGGAGCAAGCGCCCAAGTTATCCCTCTGGGAGAGCTTTTTTCCGCGATGGAAACCGGCGTAGTAGACGGTCAGGACAACGGCATGGTGACAGTCATCAGCGAAGCCTTCTACGAAGTCCAGAAATACCTCTACGAAACCAACCACATCATCGCTACGCTGGAAATCGTGGTAAGCGCGCCGTTCTACGACAAGCTTACGGCGGATCAGCAAAAAATTCTAGCTGACGCGGCGAAGGCAACATCGGTAAAAGCCTGGGACGATTACATCAAGAGCGTGGACAGCGACCGCCAATTCCTCAAAGACCACGGGGTAACGGTAACGCCCACCACAGCCGCGGATCAGGCGCGGATCATCCAGATGATTCAGCCCTTGACCGATAAACTCTTCGCGGAACACGCCTGGGCAAAATCGCTCACCGACCGAATCAAAGCGGTTCGGTAATTAACCAAGCGGGAAACGGTCGGTGGATTCGCCGCCCGCTTCCCGTCAATAATACTATGAGGAGTGTTTGGTGAAAAAATTTTTGGACGCCCTTTTTAAGGCGGTTGAAATACTCATTGCTTTCTTTCTGGCGGTTATGATAATCCTCGTCTTTATGAACGTGGTATTCCGCTACCTGTTCAGCAAGGGGTTCGCGTGGTCCGAGGAAATCGCCCGGCTTTGCTTCATATATCTGGTGTATCTGGGTTCCATCGGGGCAATGCGGGATAACCAGCACCTCATCATCGACAGTATCCTTTCCCGCATACCAATCTTCGCACAGCGGATCATCTACTTTATGGTACAAGTTGGGATCGTCTGGCTCATGTTCATCCTGACGCAGGGCAGTTGGATGCTCATGCTCCAAAACCTGAGGGATCGTTGGGTGGCGACTCATTTCCCGACCTACTTGGTTTACACGTCGGGATTTATCACCGGTATCGCCATCGGTATCATCGCCCTGACGAATATGTTCCGTCTTGTCATTCTGAAAATGTCGGTCGCGGACCTGCTTAAAATACGGGATAGTTCTGAGGCGGATCAGATGCAGGAAAGTATCCAATAGGAGGAAACGATGATTCTGATTATTCTATTTTTGGTCTACCTCTGTGTCTCGATGTTGCTGGGGCTTCCCATTGCCTTTTCCCTGTTGTTCGGCTCCTCCGCCACGGCGCTTCACATGGGCGGAACCGCCACCAATCCACAGATTATCGCGGCGCAGTTGCTCCGCGGAGTGGACAGCGTTACTATGATGGCTCTGCCGTTCTTCGTCATGGCTGGGGAACTGATGAACCGCGGCGGTCTTACCAAGCGCATCATAGACTTCTGTAACATCTTTGTCGGCAGAGTCCGAGGCGGACTTGGCTATGTAACCATCCTCGCCTGCCTTATGTTCGCCAGCCTCGTGGGCTCAGCCGTGGCAAGCAC
>JAISEA010000041.1 GCA_031264475.1 Treponema sp.
ATATCCCCGAATCCGCGCATTAACCACATTTTGCTTAACCTGACCCGCGTAAAGAGCGGCAAGCGTATTCTTATGCCCATCAAACTGCCGATAAAACGCGGCGTAAGCCCGCCGCCGCACGTCCCTATCCTTGTTCTCCATCAGAACCGAGAACGTTGACTGAGACAAAGGCATCGCTCCCTCAGGCGTATCCACAAAACCAAAGTCAATATCCACATTCGTAAGAACCGAGAACGCCGCGCGCGAAACAGTCTCGCCTTCGCTCTTCATGGCAAGCAGGCGCTCCTCCTTCTCACTCAAGATATACGGCTTGTAACGGAGCAATTTCCTCAAGAAGACGACGTATTCGCCCAAACGAGGGTGTTCCATAAACCGCGCGATTGCCTCGTCAGGAATCGCCTGTATCTCAGGCACAGACCATGCGCCCAAAGCCTGCGCCTTTGCCGCCTCGATCAAGAACCGACCGCCCATAGCGCGAGCCGCGGCTCCGCCCTCGTCTTCAGTCTGCCGCAGTTCACTGTAATAAGCAAGCCGCTCCTCCAAAACGCCAAGCTCTTTGGAAAAATCAAGCCAATCCGCCAACTTCTCTGCGCCCTGTCCCAAGGTCCCATGAAAATCAGGAATCTTTGTCGCCTTTTCCGCGTACTCCGTCAAGCCTTTATACCATGCCTCGTCGTCTTGGAAAAGCTTGGACAAATCCCACAAATCCTTTTGCGCGATTTCCCCGCGCTCAGGTATCTTCCTTACCATGTTAGTTTCCTCCATAATTTAATCCTCCTGTTATGTGTAGTATTTGATATAAAATGATAACATCGGGGCGTGTAAATGTAAATACCTCGCCAAGAATGTATCAATTGGACAGGAACCTGAATAATAAAAGGTGTCTTATTTTAACAGCGAAAAAACAGTAGAATAAGTAAAGTCAAGGAGAAAGAAATGACAAATAGAAAATTATTAGCGAAACCGCTCGGCTTATTGCTAGTATTCGGAATGATGCTTGTTGGTTGTGATACGGAAGACGAAAACTTAGCAATATCTACAATAAAGTGGGAATTGGCGGAAGATGGATTTACACGATGGTATACTAATGATCCACAATATTATGATTACTATTTTTGGTTATTGAATGAGAATCCAAATGAGTCGAATACCTATGAAATTGAATGTAAAAAAATCAGTGGTGATAAGAATCGTGCGTATGGGATGATATTTGGAGCATCAAACTTAGTCGGTAATCGGTTCTATTGTGTATCTATAACCGTAGAAGGTTATCATTGCGTATGGATGCAAAATGGTAATGTGAATGAAATAATAAAGAATTGGTCACTATCGGGTAAACTATATAACGGTTACAATAAAACAAATCGTATAAAAGTAACTAAATCAGGAACGAAATATACCGTATATTTGAATAATAATCAGGTCTGTCAGTTTGATGATGGTACTATAAACGGTGATAGGATTGGGTATTTTGTTGCCATAGACTTAGAAACAGACGAATCATTTCCTAACTCGCCTGTAGATGTGAGATTTAAATAGTTATGACTGACACCGCAGAAAGCGACGAAAACAGTGATGATTGACACCGTTGTTTGAAACGAAAGAGTTAAATAAATCGCATGGGGAAATCGGTGTCAAACATCAAGCAATTTCCGTTGTTTGTTAGTAGACGATGCGGTGTCAACGTGGTTTCAGATTGAATGAGTTAAATCCCGTCCCTTTCAAACAACGACCCATGTAAAGTCGTCCAACACGCTTTGCGTGCAAAGACAACGGCGCCCCCTTTCGGATAATGCCTCGTGTGAAGTCGTCTGACAGGCTTTGCCTGCCCTTCTTACTGTTATAAAAGTTTTTCGATAGCAGGCGCTATCGTTTCGAGTTTGGTTGTCGGTTCATAACGGTTTATGACATTCCCGTTTTTATCAATCAAAAATTTCGTAAAATTCCATTTTATCTGGCGGTCATGGTAGCTTTCCTTGTACAGCTTCTTGAACATCGCGGACATTACAGTCGCCTTTAAGCCTGAACCCAAGCCGACGAATCCCTTCTGTTCGGTAAGGTACTTGAAAAGAGGGTGCGCAGAGCTGTCGCGGACGTCCACTTTTTTAGATAACGGAAAATCCACGCCGTACCGTACCGCGCAAAAGTCCGCGATCTCGGCTTCCGAACTGGGTTCTTGCCCACCGAACTGATTACAAGGGAAGCCGATAACAACGAAACCATCTTTCTTGTACTTGCGATACAAGTCCTCAAGCCCCTTATAATGGGGCGTAAATCCGCATTTACTCGCCGTATTGACGATGAGCAGGACTTTGCCCTGATATTCACTCATCGCAACAGGATTGCCTTCAATAGACGTATAACTAAAATCATAAATCGTCATCAATATTCTCCTCCACAGGCACAGCCTGTTTAACAACTTCCCAACGGGTTTTGTTTGAAAAGGGGACCCGCTGACCCTTCAGACATCTTCTTAATATATTAGAAGGAGGGGGGCGCGTCTTTCCAAAACGGAGGTCGCCTGCACCCGCCCCTGTGGTGCGCCCCCTTGTCTCCGGTTCCCCCAAGCGCGGTCTTCCGCCACCCCCAACCCGCGTGGTGGGGCAGAGCAGTTTAGAACACCCGAAGGGTGCGCTTTTAAACATCCGAAAGAAGGAGAAGCTTCGCCTTTAATACCTTCAAGTCTTCCCATGCGGGACGCTTGAGGCTTTCGCTTCGTAGGAGAGCGCTTGGGTGGAAAGTAGCGATAAGCGGGACGCCGTTATAGTCAAAGAACCTACCGCGCAAGTTTCCGATACCCTCGTTTGTTTTTAGCAGAGCTTGCGCCGCGATTCTACCGACGCAGAGAACTACTTTTGGTTGCAAAAGGGCGAATTGGCGGGAAAAGAAACGCCCGCACGCGGCGATTTCGTCAGGAAGAGGGTCGCGGTTTCCGGGCGGGCGGCACTTCACCATATTGGCGATGAAACAATTTGACTGACGGGAAAGCCCTATAGAGGCAAGCATCTTATCAAGCAACTTCCCCGCCCTGCCTACGAAAGGACGACCAACGGAATCTTCTTCCGCGCCCGGCGCCTCTCCCACTACCAAAACGACAGGTTCCCGCGCGCCTTCGCCGGGTACCGCAAGTATCCGCAAGGCGCACAGACCGCAATCCGAACAGGCGCGTACTTCTTCGGCTATCTTCTCTAGGGAATCTGGGGGTTGATCGGACGAAGCGCCTTCTTCGTCGTCGGTCCATTGCGGCATAGCCCTGTCCCGCCAATGACCGTCCCGTAAGAAGTCTTCAGCCGTATCAAGGAAAAGAGCTATTGATTGTTTTTCGTTTACATTCATACCTTCAACCAGCTATCGCGCCTTTGGCGTTAATTCACATCCATAGGATCGACTTCCGTCAAGTCGCGTGGATTGAGGAACAACGCCTGACCATCGCTCCGCTGGGTAACGATGACGTTTTTATTGAACAGCACAGACGCGAAAGGGTGTACCGCGCTAACAGACTGAGCCTGTAGTTGCAGGTTCTCATCAAAAAGCGCAAGGCGCGGCGGCGCGGAATCGGTTGAAACAAGGGCGTAAATATCAGAATCCTTAACCCAAAGGAGACTATTCGCGCTTATAACATCTGAGCCTTGCGCGGCAATCTCCAAAGAATCCACGGCTATTTTGATCAGCCGATAAGAGCCGCCGCTTTGCGGGGCAAGCGTGTATATGAAATCATCTATTATAGTTATCGTTCTGACGTTCACAGCCGTTAATACCGAGACTTTACCGTCAGCTCCCGCGTCGATTCTCACTATATTTCCAAGAGGCGACGACGAATCGTTTAAGATCAGTCCAAAAACAAAAGACGGCTTTGGCGTGGGCTGACCAGACGGCTCGTCAGTAATCATCTGTTGTTGATCTTCGGCAATATCCTTACGTTCCTGTTGCGCCTCAGCGGTCTTCTTTTCAGCGAACTCCTGACTTTTTTGAGCCTCTTCTTCTTGCGCGGAAGCCTCAGCCTCGCGGCGGTCTAGGTCCTTTTCTTTCTGATCAAGCTCTTCCTGTTTATCATCGCCTGCATCCGCCTTTTCTTCAGCCAACTGCTTTTTTTCCTCATCAATCGCGGCTTGTTCCTTCTCAACTGCCAGAGACTGATCCGCCGCCTTCTTTTCCGCTTCTTCCGCCTCTCTTTCCTTCAGATCAACCATATCCTTACGTTCAGGAATACCCTTGTCGTCTTCCTTACGCATTTCGTCTATGACTTCAGGTTCGGTCAATGGGGTAGTATCGACGGCGCTCAAAGAGCCGGCGTGCGCGTTTCCAAGAGGAATGACCATGAGCGTCTTGCCTGCCCATTGGGTATAATGAGGAGCCAGCCCGACGTTTTCAGGAACAAGGTTATTAGCGACCGCGTCGTTGTAACGAGCCGCCATATAATCCATATTCCCACGGAAAACCGCGTTATAGACCGTGATATACTGGGCGAGTAGCGCCGCGTCCTGCGCCGAATAATCGTAAGCGCCTTCCAGATAACCCTGTAAGATGGTGCGGAGGTTTCTGATATGATCCACGCCCACACCTGCCCCCAGACCGAAGATATCGCCGCCTAGTTTTCCCGATTCATCCCCCTCGCAATGAATCACAAAGTACCGATCCGCCTGTCCTGTATTCGCGGAGCCGTTCTTAACCGCAAGCCCCAGCTCGTTTCCTATTCCCCATATTTGCAGGCGGGTGTCGATCCTTGCTGGTCTGTTCTCGTTATTAACAAACTCAACAGGCGCGAGGTGATCTTCTAGTTCGCTATTATCAACGCTGTCTTGAGCGGACGCGAAGCCAAACGCAAAGAATACAAGCAGAAAGGCGATAATTACACGGATTTTCATAGATTTATACTCCTTTTTGACATCATACTACATTGTTCCCAACAATGCAACACCCGAAGGGTGTTTAACGACTTCACACGGGGTGTTGTCCGAAAGGTAGTACCGCTGACCCCGTCCTGACGGTTACGCTTGTAAACAAGCGGAACCTCCGCGTTATAAGAAGGGGTGCGCTGTCCCCGACACCCTTCGGGTGTTTAACGGACTTCTTAACGGGCGTTGTCCGAAAGGTAGTACCGCTGACCCCGTCCTGATGGTTACGCTTGTAAACAAGCGGAACCTCCGCGTTGCGCTGACCCTGACATGACGACAGGGCGGCGGTGTCTGACCCCGACAGGCGGCGGCAGAACAAGAAGCAACGACAGACACAACGACGGTGTCAGACATAACACCGCTCACTTAACCACATAACGCACCTTGTCGCCGTGAGCGCCGACTACTTCCTGCTTCTTGGGATTAACCGTCAAATCCATCCCTTCCAGAGGATATGCTCCCAGAAGGATGTCTTCCTCATCGGGTAGGACGAGCGCTTCGCAAGCGGTGTTCCTGTCTTTCCAGCGAACCTCCACGTATTCGGTTATCCCGCCCGGAACCGTTCCACCACCGGCAACGCCGGTTTCAACGGGTTTTTTCACCCGCAACCCTAGCTTTTCGCGGGTTTTCTCGTTAATGACCAGAGTCCACGCGCCGGTATCCACTACCGCATCGACTGTGAGCTGACGAACCTCAGCCTCCGGGATAAACCCGGACTCCGCTTTAACCGCGTCCTTGATGTTGACCAGAGTAATTTCTGTTCTCACTTCACCCATATTTTTCTCCTTAATAAAAACAAGCTGTGTCAATGATACAGCGATCAGTGGACAACGTCTAGTAATTCTTTTTAAAGAATCATGGATATTCTTCTTGCTCTGAAAGCTATATCGCTGACTGTGCAGGAAAGCTTGCTCTGCAAGTTCTATTGTTTCCACTGACACCGACTCGCCTGTCGCCCAACACCTCTGACACCGCCGCCTCTCTGACACCGACTCGCCTGTCGCCCAACACCTCTGACACCGCCGCCTCTGACACCACCGACTCGCCTGCCCGTCTTGGCTCTCTGCTCTGACACCGCCCCGACACCTCTGACACCGCCCCGCCGCGCCCGCCCGTCTCTGCTCTTTGCTAACCACTAACCACTAACCACTAACCACTAACTGCTAACTGCTAACTACTAACTACTAACTGCTAACTGCTAACTACTAACTACTAACTACTAACTACTAACTACTAACTACTAACTGCTAACTACTAACTGCTAACTACTAACTGCTAACTACTAACTACTAACTGCTAACTGATCGAGGGGGTGCTTGAATATTTCCCGCGTGTTATTTACAATAACGTAAATTATGATTGGCGTGATAAACTATGGAGCGGGCAATTTGGGGTCCGTGATGAATGCGCTGTCGCGGCTTGGGGCGCAGGCGGAATTTGTGCCCGGAGCGGAGGAAATACGGCGTTATGATAAAATCGTCTTCCCCGGAGACGGGCATTTTGGCACGGC
>JAISEA010000074.1 GCA_031264475.1 Treponema sp.
AACAATATCTTTCACAAGAACGAGGACGAGATCGTGGATTGGGGGGAGAATTTCACCTCCCAAGTCGTAACTAATGCGGCGGCGTTGCAAATACCCGCGCAAGAAGCCACGGATATACAGACCGCGTTCACCACTTTCAAGGGACTACACGCGCAAGCGAAAAGTCCCACACGGAATCCCATCATTACCGCGGAGAAAAACGCGGCAAAGGATGAATTCCTTCGGTTGGTTAGAGAAATGATCAACTTCCGTTTCGCTAATCCTATCATCACAGACGCGATGCGAGTGCAATACGGGCTTCACGTCAAAGACGCGACCCACACGCCGCACAGCGTGCCTACCACCCGCCCGGATTTCACGCTCTCAAACAAGGACTTTCGGCGTTTGAACGTGGATTTCCACGACCAAGACGCGACAAGCAAGGCGAAACCCTACGGCATAAGCGGCGCGGTTATATCCTGGAGCGTGCTTGACCATCCGCCCGCAGACGGAAGCGAATTGACCAAGGCGATTCTGGCGACACGAACCCCGCATACGTTGGAGTTCACGGAGGAGGAGCGCGGACAGACGGTCTACGTTGCCTTGCAATGGCAGAACAACAAGGGACAAAAAGGTCCGTGGAGCGAAATCTTGTGGGCGATAGTTCCCTAGAGGAGGGTTAAGGAGATGGCGGCGCGTGGTTATAAACTATGCGCCGCTTTTTTTTCACCCTTCGGAGTAAAGAGCAAAGACGGGCGGCGGGGGCAGACACCCGTGGCGGCAGTGATAGACGACGAGGTTAGCGAACGGTGTCAGACACGGCGGCGGCAGAGAACAGCGAGGGTAAGCAAACGGTGTCAGACATGGTGGTGGTAGAAGCGGGGTGGCGGTTAGCGGATGGTGGTAGCAGACACGGCGGCGGTAAGCAAACGGTGTCAGACACCCGTGATTGGGGGTGGCGTAAGACCGCCGCAGGCGGTCTGTAGACAGGGGGGCGCACCACAAAGGCGGCGGTGTGCCATCCTCGTTTGGGGAAAGACGCGCCCCCATCCTAATATTACGCCTTGCGTGTCGGGGACAGCGGGTCCGCCTTTCAAACAACACCCCTTGCGAAGTCGTCCAACACGCCTCGCGTGACCGAAGAGTGCGAGTCGTGAAATCGCTTGTTTCTTTGTCTGATCTTGTGGTATACTCTCTCCATGAAAATCACCAAAAAACCATTCGGGACTCTTTCCAATGGGGAAGAAGTTGACCTTTACACCCTGATCGCCGGAGACCTGCGCCTCGCCGTGTCCACTCTAGGCGCAACCCTGACGTCTTTGAACGTGCCGTCAAAGAAAAACGGCGTTGCCGATGTCTTGCTTGGCTATTCAACGCTGGGCGGATACGCCGTGGACACGGTTTTTTTCGGCGTTACCGTGGGTCGTTTCGCCAACCGCATAGGCAACGCCAAATTTGACCTTAACGGCAAGACGTTCAAACTCCTCAAGAACGACGGAGAGAATAGCCTCCACTCAGGACTGAAGAACTTCGGCAGGCTTGTGTGGGAAGCAGAGCAATTTGAAACAGACGACGGGGTCTTCGTCCGTTTCGAGTTGGACAGCCCAGATGGAGACGAGGGCTTCCCCGGCGCGTTAAAAGCTGTGGTTTGTTATGGACTCACCAAGGCAAACGAACTAGTGGCGACTTACAAGGCGAAAATAGATGCGGATTGTCCTGTGAATCTGACTAATCATGCGTATTTCAACCTTGCAGGCGAGGGAAGGGGAGATATTCTCGCGCATGAAGCCGTCATTCATTCGTCTCATTATGTAGAGGTCGCCGCGGACGGCATCCCAACAGGTAAGATTTTGCCCGTGCAAGGGACTCCCTTTGATTTCAAGACTCGAAAGCCTATTGGAAACGATATTGCATCAACACCCAACGGGTACGACCATTGCTTTGTAGTTGACGGCGACATGGGGAAACTGCGTCCCTGCGCCGAGATTCTTGAACCTGTCTCTGGACGGAAGATGCTCGTCTTTACCACACAGCCCGGGGTGCAATTCTACTCTGGAAACTACCTCAACGGTATTCATGGAAAGACCGGTTCAATCTATGCCCGACGTAACGGCTTCTGCCTAGAAACTCAGCACTTCCCGGATTCCCCCAACAAACCGCAGTTCCCTTCCTGCGTCTTTGGTCCTGAAAGGGATTATTCAGAAAAGGCAGTATTTAGTTTTGATTGGTAAGTATGGGGTCTATCTTGTTCTTTTCATCTGTCTATCCTGTGCTTCGGTGCACGGGAACGATGAGTTATTTCAAGAATCAATCCAGAAAAGCGTAGTATTAGAAGATTGGTCTCCGCGATGGGAAAGTCTCACGGACGGCATTGATATTGGGCGGGGAGAAATAGAAAAGCCGCGTCTGATGTTTTACTTTTTGCGAGTTGATTTGAACGCTGATTTCAGAATAATCCTGAATAAGCCCGGCGAGGAATTCGGCGTTGTTCCGAGCGTCTTCGTCAGTACTTTCGCACAACAGAACTGGTGTATAGCCGCGATAAACGCTTCGCCGTTTGATATTGTGAGCGCGAAAGAAGGAGAAAAGCGGCGAGTTGTCGGCGTTTTTATCACCGATGGTTTATTGTGGCAGAAGCCAAACCCTTCGCTTGCCGCAATAGTGTTTAAAACAGACGGAAGCGCGGAAATCGTAGAGCAGAGTCAGATCAACAGCTCAACGATTGAGCATATTGAAAACGCCGTCGGTGGTTTCCGCGTGGCGCTTCAAGATGGAAAGATCGCTGAGCGCGTCATAGGATCAACGGTGCGTCATCCACGGACCGCGGTTGGGCTTTCTGATAAGGGGCGCGTCTTGTATATGCTTGTCATTGACGGCAGGCGGGCGGCAAGTGTGGGCGCAACCGAGAAGGAAATCGCTATAATACTATCGGCGCTTGGCGCTGAACAGGGTTTGAATATGGACGGCGGCGGTTCAACAGCTTTCGCGGTGAATGGTAGGGTGATAAACCGCCCTGTTCACCGTCCTTTTTCTTCTTCAAATAATGAACGAGCAGTAGCTGTCTGTATTGGCATAGCGCGTCGCTAATTTTAACGTAAAGTCGGTTATGTGTAATCGCGCCTAACATAAATGGGAGACATAAATGGAAATTATAAAAATTATTCAAAATACGCCTGTTTGGGTATGGATAGTACTTCTATACTTAATTATTTCGGGTGTTTCATCTACAAAAAAACATAAAATACATTTCGCAAAATTGTTTGTTTTACCGTGTGTCTTTTTGTTTTTGTTTGTTTTTAATTTGATTCAAGAACATAGCGTCAAACTATTCGGTATATGTATGGCATTGTTTGTTATTGGCTACATATTTCCATTGATTTTTATGAAGAAAGGTGGAATAGTGGAAGTTGAGGGATATTCTGTAATATTGGAGGGGAGTATTAGCGGTCTTGTGTTGTCCATAATGGTATTTTCAACAAAATATTTCTTTTCATATAAGAGAGCCATTGAGAGTTATTACGACAGTTATACTGTAATAGAAAATGCAATTTATAGCATATTGACGGGAATTTCCGCTAGTATATTGGTATTACGTTTATTGGAATTTAAAAAGTTAAGAAGGAAAATGGCTTTATAACTAGCGGGAAAATATCGCTTATTTTAGATATATAATCCTTTCGTCTTGTGGTAAATATTTATCAAAGCCATTTCGCAACCTGTTTTCGGTCATATCGGCTCGGCGTTTCCTAGAGGAGGTCGGTCTTTTTCAGCGCCTGTTCAATATCGCCGATAATGTCTTCCGCGTCCTCAAGTCCCACGCT
>JAISEA010000107.1 GCA_031264475.1 Treponema sp.
AAAAAATTAACGAATTACCTTGAATCACTCTAAAGACTAATTGTAAATTGTAGATTACAGACGGTGGATTGTTCGACAAAAGATTGGCAATTCACCGTTTTTTTTATATAAAAACGCAATTATACCCGCACCCTTCGGGCGTTCCACTCCACCTTTTGCTAACTGCTATCTGAACTTCGAGGTTCCGAGACAGAACCTAGAGGTTCCATGACAGAACCTAGAAGTTCCAAGACAGAACTTCGAGGTTCTATGACAGAACCTAGAGGTTCCAAGACAGAACCTAGAGGTTCCAAGGCGGAACTTCGAGGTTCTATGACAGAACCTAGAGGTTCCATGATAGTATACCTACGAAGTTTCCGTACACCTATACCAAGTTCTGATCTTACTAGATCAAGAAGCGATCCCGTTTGATATTTTAGTCAGGTATACGAGGGGGGATAATCCTGACATGAATTAAGAGCGTGGTATTTTTTGAAAAGAAAATAAAGCGGCAACGTAGGTTAAGGCACGATGTTATATTCCTGGACTACTTGAATCTCAGAACGTACAGAAAGCGAGGCGTTTTCTTTAATCACAGATTCGGCGGCGGCGGCTACAGTCGCGTCAACGAGAATTTGAGAATTAGCCACTCCGTAGAGTATTATTTTGTTTTCAGAGACGAATACTTCGAGGAAATGGACAGGCAGTTCCTTATTATAGAGGATGTGGTGCTTTATCCTATGAGCAAGAGTCAGCTCTTTAATGCGGATAACCTGTTTTTCCTCAGTTTCTTCGGTGATGAAATAATCGCGGAGACGCTTAATAATTTCCGCGCAAACAGACGGATGCAAATGCCCTGTGTTAATGGTTAAAAGATAATTTTCAGGATTCCTCCATTCTGTGTCAAAGAAGTAATGGTAGAACCCAGACCGATCGTGGTCGCTCTTCTCTATGATTTGTTTTGCCTTTTTTTCATCGCAATGGAAATAGCTCTTTACCCGTTCAATGCGGATTTCAAGCGGCGCGACGAGGAATATAGACAACACGCCCGGAACATTCTTGAAAATGGCGGATGCGCCCCTTCCCACAACAACCACACTCTCCTCGCCGACCTCCGAAAGCAACGCCGTTTTGAGGTAGTGCAGATAATTATCCCTGTCTTGAGACAGAGACGCCCAAAACCCCGGCTTACATTCATCGTATTTCTTGAAATTCTTATCCTCAACGCCAAAGGTTTTGATCTTTTTTTCCAAGATATTCCTGTCAACCAGCTTGTAGTTTAACACCTTGGCAAGTTCACCAGCCGTTTCGTCTCCCAGAGCCGCCAACTCCCGTGATATAACGATGATCGCCATATATATTCCCCTTTATACAAGGAGAGGGGTTATAACGTCCATTTGTCCGCAAACCCCTTACTCCTCATTCTCAATTCCAAAACATCCCGCGCGGTAACGAAAGATACGCAGTGATACACGCGGGATGTTTCACCATAAATCTTTATTCAGAGATCAGCCGTAAGTAGCGATCATAACGCCCGCGGCAATAGCGGTACCGATAACGCCCGCCACATTCGGTCCCATAGCGTGCATAAGCAAGAAGTTGCCCGGGTCTGATTCAAGCCCGACCCTGTTAGACACACGAGCCGCCATCGGCACAGCGGATACGCCCGCGGAACCAATGAGTGGGTTGATCTTATCCTTCAAGAAGAGGTTCATTATCTTTGCAACGCATACGCCTGCGGCTGTCGCTATCGCAAACGCGATGAGACCGATCACCACAATAGAGATAGAACGCGGATTTAAGAACTTCTCAGGAGTCATTTGGCTTCCTACGCCCAGGGACAGGAAGATCGTTACGATGTTCATCAATTCGTTCTGCATGGTATTAGAAAGCCTATCGACGACCCCTGTTTCCCTCATGAAGTTGCCGAACATAAGGCACCCGATAAGCGCGGCAGCCGCGGGAATAAACAACACGCACAGTACAAAAACTACCATCGGGAAGAGAATCTTTTCGATCTTCGGCACGGAGCGTAGCTGTTTCATCTTGATGAGTCGTTCTTTTTGCGTCGTGAGCAGTCTCATAATAGGCGGCTGGATCACAGGCACGAGCGCCATATAAGAGTAAGCCGCGACAGCTACGGTTGCCAGCAGTTGCGGGGCGAGTTTCGCCGCGATATAGATCGTCGTAGGACCGTCTGCGCCGCCAATGATCGCCACCGCGCAGGCTTCCTTGAGGTTAAAGTCAACGCCGGGTATCAGGTTCATCGCTGTAATAGCGAAAAGCGTACCAAACACACCGAACTGGGCAGCCGCGCCGAGCAGGGCGCTCTTAGGATTAGCGATAAGGGGACCGAAGTCCGTCATCGCGCCGATCCCCATGAAGATGATGAGCGGGAAAAATTCGTTACCCACGCCCGCGCGGTAGATGAGGTCCAGAAAACCCTGATGTTCCCGCATCCCCGCGTCGATACCTTCGGCGATATACCGCCCCGCGTCTCCCATACCCGCAATCGGCACATTCACGAACACGATGCCAAAGCCAATGGGGATGAGCAGGAGCGGTTCAAAACCCTTAGCCGCGCCCAAGTAAATAACGATAAGCCCCACAATAACCATGAATAGCTCTTGCCATCCGGGTACCTGTATAGGCAGTCCTGCCGGTGTGAGCGCTTCCTTCATGTCGGTGAAGAAAGCGTAAACGCCGGTTGTTCGCACAAGCTGACCAAGGAAGCCGCCTAAGGAAATCGTCTTAATATCTTCGCTTCCTTCGATAATACCGCCGGGATTGAAGATCGAAGCGTACTCCTGGGCTGGAGCCGCGTCCTGAGCGAGGATACGCGGCATGAACGAGAATATAAACGCGCCCACAAGGAGGAGTAGGCATATTTTCGTTATAAAAATTGGATCCTTTTTTTTATTTAGCATAGATTTTTCCTTTTACTTCTCTTACAGAATCTCGGCGACCGGTTGTTCAGACGCGACCTTTGCGCCGGCTGGCACGAGGAAGTGAATCTTACCATCTACAATAGCCTTGATTTCGTTTTCCATTTTCATAGCTTCGATGATAAGAATCTCGTCGCCTTTAGAAACCTGTGCGCCCTCGTCAACCGAGAACCTAAGTACGACGCCGGTAAGCGGCGCCTTGATGACCGTTCCCTCGCCTGTGGGCGCGGTAGTGGACGGCGTTGAGTCAGCGAATGCGCCGCCTGCTATCGGGGCGACCGCGACTGTACCAGCCGGTTGAACCACCACGTTATAATTCGCGCCGTTCACGTTCACGACATATTTAGCCGCCGAGTTCTTGGAATCAGACGCGGGAGCCGCGGACCGCTCTTCTGGCTTAAACACGACAGCCCCGTCCGCGCGTTTCTTAAAGAAGTCAGGCGCTATTTTCGGGAACATGGCGTAAGAAAGCACGTCTTCCACAGCCGGGTTATCAGCGCCGAGCAGTTTCTTGACTTCGTCTTCGAGCTTGGCGTATTCGTTGGGGATGTCGTCCGCAGGGCGGTGGGTGATCTCCGCGTCTAGCTTCAGAACCGCGAGGGCTTTTTTTACCACGTCTGGGTTCTTAGGCGCGGGACAAGCGCCGTATTTGCCTGCGAGTAAGCCTTGGGACTCCGCGGTAAGTGTCGCGTAGCGACCTTGCAAGACGTTGAGTACAGCCTGGGTCCCGACGATCTGGCTTGTGGGCGTTACCAAAGAAGGATACCCGAAATCTTTCTGTACGACGGCGATCTCTTTTAGTACGTCGTCCATCTTATCTAGAGCGTTGTTTTCCTTTAGTTGGCTTTCCATGTTGGAAAGCATTCCGCCGGGCACTTGGGATGCGAGGATGCGGGTGTCTGCGCCGAGGAAGCTTGACTCGAATTGCTTGTAATTCTTCTTGATTTCGCGGAAATAAGCGGCGATTTCGAGGAGTAGTCCAGAGTCGAGTCCGGTATCGTATTCCGTGTCTTTGAAGATTTCCACCATAGTTTCGGTGGGGCTATGGCTTGTTCCCATTGCGAGGGGGGAAATTGCAGTATCAAGGATTTCCGCGCCAGCTTCGGCGGCTTTTGCTAGGGTTGCTACGGACATACCGGTTGTGGAGTGGGAGTGAATCTCTATAGGGATGGAGATTGCTTTTTTCAGCGCCTTAACTAGCTCGTAGGCTTCGTAGGGTTTCAGCAGTCCTGCCATATCCTTGATAGCGAGGCTATCTGCGCCGAGTGTTTCGTATTCCTTGGCGAGTTCCACATACTTTTCGCGAGTATGGAAGGGGGTTGTCGCGTAAGAAATGGCGGCTTGGATGTGTTTTCCTGTTTTTTTAGCTGCGTTTGTAGCGGCTTTGAAGTTGCGCGGGTCGTTCAAGGCGTCGAAGATGCGGAAGACGTCCACGCCGTTTTTTGCTGCGGCTTCGACGAATTTCTCAACCACGTCGTCTGCGTAGTGGCGGTAGCCCAGAAGGTTTTGTCCGCGCAGGAGCATCATGATTGGGGTATGAGGGAGCGCGGCTTTGAGTTTGCGTAAGCGTTCCCAGGGGTCTTCGTTGAGGAAGCGCATTGCGGTATCAAAGGTTGCGCCGCCCCAAGCTTCGAGGGCGAAAAACCCGACTTTGTCCAGCTTTTCGCAAATGGGTAGCATATCCGCGGTAACCATGCGGGTAGCGTAAAGGGACTGATGTGCGTCCCGTAGAATAAGGTCTGTCAGCTTAATTTTAGCCATTGTTTTCTCCTTTTTGAGGGCTAATGTGTGGAGCGGTATTCGGTAACTGCCGCTGTTATAGCTGCTGTTACTGCCGCGTCTCCGCCCGTAGTCCTCGTGGGTGGTTTTGACTTTGCGGGTTCCTCGTCCGCAAGTCCCATTCTTTGAATTATCTTTCCAACGAGTGTTACACAAACGATCATTATTATCAAGAATGCAAACACTGTTCCCATGCCGAGCAGGGTCAATACCCCGCTCTGTTCAAACATTTGACCTATGGTCATAATTCCTCCAAATATAATAGTGTAAAATAAAATTGTAGTTACGCAATAATAACAAAGTTTCATACTTTCCGCAAGGAGGCGAAGCCCGCACCAAGGGTATCAGACGACTTCCTCACCCGAAGGGCGGGCGTTGTCCGAAAGGCACCCGAAGGGTGTCAGACGACTTCTCAACGGGCGTTGTCCGAAAGGAACGCCGCTGTCCCCGACAAGCACAGCTAAATAATAAGAAGGGGACGCGAAGGTGCCAGACACCCGCGAAGTGCCAGACATCCGCAAGGTGCCAGACACCCGCAAGGTGCCAGACACCCGCGAAGTGCCGACACCCGCAAGGTGCCAGACACCCGCGAAGTGCCGACACCTGCAAGGTGCCAGACACCCGCGCAGTGCCAGACACCCGCGCCTAGCCCTCGTGCCCTGCCCCCGCCCGCCCGGACATCTGCGAAGTGCCAGACACCGGCAAGGTGCCAGACACCCGCGAAGGTGCCAGACACTCGCGAAGTGCCAGACACCTGCGAAGTACCGACATCTGCGCCTAGCCCTCGTGCCCTGACCCCGCCCGCCCGTCTTTCCTTTGCTAACTGCTAACTGCTAACTGCTAATTATTTTTTCCTGTCTTGACAAAAACGAAAAATCGTATGATACTATGCTAAATCTTAATGTATTAGTTAAAGGAGTTTTTTATGAAACTAAAACGTTTAGTAACATTATTCGGCATGGCGGCGTTAGCCGCCATCGTAACAACAGCTTGCCCGACTGATGCGGGGGGGGGGGGGATCCGAGCTAACCGGATCCGTCACCATTGAAGGAACCCCCGCGGTCGG
>JAISEA010000061.1 GCA_031264475.1 Treponema sp.
GGAAGCATTATCATACCCATAGACATCAGGGCGCTTGCTACAACCATGTCGATCACGATGAACGGAATGTAGAGCAGGATGCCGATTTTGAACGCCACTGTCAGCTCGTTCAGGATGAACGCCGGCATGAGGATGTACGTCGGTACGTCCGCGAGCGTGTTGGGCTTTTCTAGCCCGCGCATCGCCATGAAGAGCCTGATGTTTTCAGGTCGCCCACTCATCTGTCGGTACATGAACATACGCAGAGGCGTCTCTGCCGCATGGAACGCTTGCTCTACGGAAATCTCACCGTCAGAAAGAGGCTTTACTGAGTTCTGGTAAATGGTGTCGAATGTCGGCCACATGATAAAAATCGTCAGAAATAGAGAGATTCCCATAAGCACTTGAGTCGGCGGTACCTGCTGTAAAGAAAGCGCCCGTTTTATGAAGTCAAGGACAATGGAGACGCGCAGAAAACTCGTTGTCAGGATGATGATACTCGGTGCAAGGGATAGAACGGTAATGAGGAGGAGCAGTTGCAGGGAAAACGCCACTTCTCTGCCAGATTCTGGATTTCTTATACTCAGGTCAATGAAAGGAATAACTGGACTCTGTGGGGGGGCGGGAATGGCAGTGGTTGCGGGGCTGGATACTTCGGGGAAACCAGCCTCCTGTGCGTTCAGCATAATCGTTGCAAATAGGAAAAACAAACAAAACACACGAAATCGGGAGTGCCTGACAAAAACATAAAACATCACAGTCCCCGAAGTCTTTCGCGGGTCTTGCGGACATTCTCCGCTTTTGGCGGCTCTCCACCGCCCGTGGTTGACTTATTCGCCCTGTACAAGAGAGTCGCAAAGCCAGACGCCTTGGCGGTTTCCGTGTTCCGCCGGGAGTCTTCAAGTAACATGGCGTCCACAGTTTCCTTGTCGTCAATTTCCGCTATGAGAGATACTCCACTGTCCGCGGACCCCACAAGCCACGCCTTTTCCCCCACACCGACAATATGAATAAACCGGTTCGCCCCAAGCGAAGCGCCGGCTAGTATTTTCAGGAATGGATCCTTTTGTTCTCGAACACGGGAGAATTTTTTAAGAAAGAAGACAAGTCCGTAGATTGCCGCTGATGCCAACGCTAAGACTAGTACGAGGCGCAATATGATAAAAAAAGTAGACGTCGAAGCAGGATCTGACGTTTGCACCGGGTTTTCGTCCGCCAACACCAAGGCTTCTTCGTCAATGACTTGACTTTGAACAGCCGCCTGGGAAAAGGCTGACGGTATCGCGAAAAAAATGAACAATATAAATAACACATAGGGGGAAAGGAGTGAAGGCTTTGTTTGAATATGTTTTCCGAAAATTCCGCTTCTTTTCAGTTTTCCCATTTCCCATTCCCCGAACATCCTAGTCTCCGCCTTTCACACGATCCGGAGGAGAGACTATTTCGGTAACACGTACGCCAAAGTTTTCGTCAATGACCACGACTTCTCCTTTGGCGATGAGTTTATGATTTACGAGAATATCAACCGGTTCACCTGCAAGCTTGTCTAATTCAATAATGGTACCTTCGCCCATGCTCAAGATTTCCTTGATGAGCTTCCTAGTACGCCCAAGCTCTACGGTCATCTCCATGAATACGTCCATGATGAGACCGATGTTTCCTTGTTCCATCGCCGCGTTCTGCGGCAAAAGGTTAGGGAACTGGACGGACTGCACGTTAGGCGGCACTGTACCCATCATGGGGTAACCTTGCATAGGCATGGCGCCCGGTTGCGTATAGCCCATGTTAGACGCGGCAGCTTTGGGCTGGGGCTGAGGAGCGGCGGTCGCAGTCTGGCGAGCAGACGAGTTTTTCGCAACTGAAGCAATGGCTTTCGTAATATTAGACGATACAGCGGCTCCGTAAACTTCCCAGAGTTGCCGTTGCGTTCCATCGCCGAAGTCAATATTGTATAAAGCTACCTGAAAAGTGCCGTTAGGAAGCGCGATAACGGCTTTCGGCACGTTGGTCGCCTCCGGAGAAATAGACGTGATGGATGTGTTGTTTGTCGCCTTTGTCAAAGCGGTTATCTGCGTGCCGACAAGCTGGGAGACCACTTCACCTATCACGGAGAGAGTCATTTCATTAAGCTCGCTGGTCTCTTCCTTATTAAGTAGACTTGCGATACGTTTTGCCGTGTTCTCGTCTATGACAAACACATGTTCACCGGGGAAGCCCTCCGAGAAGTCTGCCTTGACCACAACGACCTGATCAGGCAACTGCGTAAGCAAGGCATCACGGCTGGAAAAAGACACCTCAGGGTCTTTGAAGGTAACGGTTGTACCCGTCATGGTGGACAGGGCGCGTCCCTGATTCTCATTGGTTTCAGCGAGTAAGTCGTGAAGAATCTTTCGTTCCTCTTCGTTGCCGGACTGGGTCGCGGCAGGAGCACTCCCTCCCAAACTCGAAGAATCTACACCTGATAATAAAGCATCTATTTCTGCTTGTGAAAGAGCGCCGTCGCTCATAATGTCTCCTCCTTCTCCGTTGCGAATTCTTCAAATTCTTCATGTTCAATTTTAGCGGTTTTTTTGATAATCTGAACAGCCATCTTCTTACCCACAACACCCGGTCTGCACAAGAATTTTTTTTGGTCGCCTACATTCAGGGAATAGGGGTCTCCGACTCGTGTATTGTAGAGACGCACCACGTCCCCGATCTGCAAGGAAAGCACATCTCGCACGGACACCTGTATAGCTCCGATTTCTGCCACTACATTAACATCAACGCTGGAGAGTTTTTCTTTTATAATGTTGAGATTTTCCGTGGTCGTTCCTCTCCGCACCGACGAATACCAAAATTGGGCGGACAACTTGCTGATAATCGGCTCAATGGTCAAATAAGGGATACAGAAGTTCATCATGCCTTCCACTTCCCCTACTTTTGTTTCGAGGGTAACAAGCACCACCATTTCAGTCGGCGGTACTATCTGGGCGAACTGGGGATTCGTGTCGATCTGTCCCAGCCGCGGGCGCAGATCAATCACCGTAGTCCACGCCTCTCGCATATTACCCAGAATCCTGACGATGATACCCTCCATGACCGAAGTCTCGATGTCGGTAAGCTCATGTTGAGCTTTCGTCCCTTCACCAGAACCGCCAAAGAGTCTGTCTATGATGGAGAAAGTGATTGCTGGGTCGATTTCAAGGATGGCGTTTCCCTTGAGCGGGTCCATGTTGATGATCGCCAACGTGGTTGGTGTAGGGATTGAACGGATAAACTCTTCGTAGGTGAGCTGATCGACTGATGCTACGTGCACATGTACCATACTCCGCAACTGGGCAGACAAACTCGTCGTAGAGAGTCGAGCGAATGTCTCGTACATGATAGAGACTGTGCGGATTTGCTCTTTTGAAAACTTATCGGGTCGCTTGAAGTCGTAAAGTTTAATTTTACGCGGATCCGCAGCCGGTCTGAAATCTTCAGGTTCCGTGCCTCCGGAGTTTATCGCTGTGAGTAATTGGTCTATTTCGTCCTGCGAAAGAGTTTCAATCATAACGTCTACATTTCCATTGTTGACAGCTGTTTAAAATAGATAGCCCGAATCTTGGCGGTATTCAAAAGACGGTTCACCTTTTCCATTAAGTCGTTTTTAAGCGTTTCCTCTTTATCTGGTTGCAGGTCTGCGTTGAACTTGCTACTAAAGTAATTGCGGACAAAGTCCTGCAACTCCACAAGACGGCTCGTCAACTCTGTCGCGGCAGTCGCGTTGTTAAGGTCATAACCCAGAACCAGCTCAACCATTATTGAATAAGGAGGCGTGTCTTTCGTATTCGCTCGAATAACAGGAAGAGCGCTAAAATAGGAATATGTGGGTCTAGACCCCTCCCATGTCGGACTTTCCGAAACAGTCGTCTGAGACGCTCCTCTTCCATTCAAGATATTAAATGTAATCACCGATACAGTGATAACAACAACAAGCGCTCCTAATCCTATTGCCACAAATTTAAGCAAGTTCGGCAAGATAATCGCCAATCCTGCGCCTTTTTTCTTTTTGGAACCAGCACCTTTATCGTCCTCACCCAGATCAATATTATCATCATCAGCATTCGACATGACTCACCTCTTATTTAAGACGTCTATTTTTTTATTATATTTGTTTCTTCGGTATATGTCAAGGTCATTTAGAAAAATATTACACAAAACTAACTCCATTTTCTATACAAGATTACCCGGACGTTCAAAAATAGGAATAAAGCGGTCGTCAGGATGAAGAACGCCGCGTCCCGTGTGTCAACGACGCCTTTGGAGAAGGCTTCAAAATGGAAGGACAGCGAGAAGAAGTTTGCGAAGTCGGCGAGCGGCGCGGGCAGGCGCGCGGACGCTTGATTGATAAGCATTACCACGATAAGCACGACCGCGCTTCCCAGAAAGGCGGACGCTTGATTCTTGGACAGCGCGGAAAGCAACAGTCCGAGGCTGATCACAGACGCACTCAACAGAACGGCTCCGATATATTCGCCCACGACGACGCCCGCGTCAAAACTGCCAAGCGCGGAAAGCGTGAGTGGCACCGGTATCGTAAGCGCGAGGATGATGCACAGGAGGCTGAACGCCGCGATGAATTTCCCCAAGACCAAATCCCATTCGGACGCTGGCATGGTGAGTAGCAACTCCACGCTACCGAGCTTACGTTCTTCTGCCCAGCCTTTCATCGTAAGCGCGGGCGCCGCCAAGATCATGGCAAGGGGAAACGCGGCGAAAAACGGTCGCAGAGTCGCGCTGTCGAGCATGAAATACCTCTGCAAATAAAACAGCCACACGGATGTAAAAACCAGAAAAAATACCGCTACCCCGTAGAAAATCGGCGAATGTAACGCCGAATACAGCTCTTTCTTTATGATTGCTTTCATTGTTATTCCTTTGTTAGTTTGACGAAGATATCCTCAAGGCTTATCTTCTTTTGGTTCATGCCGACTATTTTGAAGTTGGATGACGTAGCCCAATCGAATATCGTTTCCCCGTCTACGGGGTACGTTTCCGCGCTTTGTACTGAGAACGTCAAGTCCATGATCCTTTTGTTGTTTATCTCCGAGAAGTTCACCTTCTTCATGCGTGATTCCACGGGTTCCATTTCCGTCCAAAAGAGCGCGGCGGCTATTTTTGCGCGGATGGTTTCTTCGTCCATGTCTTGTGGGGGTATCAGGCGTAGCTCCCAGGTGTCTGTGCCCTTGAGGGAAGCGGCGATTTCCGCGGTCGTGCCGTGAGCCACGATCTTTCCTTCGTTTATGATGAGGACTTGGGAGCAGACTGCCTCTACCTCTTGCAAGATGTGTGTGGACAGGATGACTGTCTTGCTTTTACCGAGTTCTTTTATGAGGGAGCGGATTTCTATGATCTGGTTGGGATCGAGTCCTGTGGTTGGCTCGTCGAGGATGAGGATGTCTGGGTCGTGGATGATGGCTTGGGCGAGTCCTACGCGCTGTTTGTAGCCTTTGGACAGGG